>DASQAM010000532.1:0-13470 GCA_035635735.1 Gemmatimonadales bacterium
GACTTGGGACGCTTGCGCGGGGTGGCGTAGAGATTGGTCGCCCAGTACCCGGCCGGCTGGTGATCGATGGGGATCATGATGTTGTCTATTGTAAACGGCGCGTCACCGAACGGAAACGCCCCGCGTCGAGCAGGCGGGCGATCGATACACCGGGCACCGCCATGCGGCCGTCCCGGCTCATGCTCAGCTTGATCACGTCTGCGCCGCGTCCGAACCAGCGCGCGCTCGGCTCCACGTCCGAAGGATAGACGCACGCCCCGAGCGCCGCGACCGCGATGTCGGCCTGGGTTCCGATCCCCGACTCGGGCATCGTACCGGCCCAGAGCCGCGCGCCGCATTCGGCGGCGATCCGGCAGATGCAGCACGCCTCGGCAAGCCCCCCCACGCGATGCACCTTGAGATTCCAGACCATCGGACCGTCGAGGGCCAGAATCTGGCGCGCCGCCCCCGCGTCACGCAGGGTTTCATCGAGGCACAGCGGCGTCTTGAGCGCGCGCGCCAGCCGCGCGTGACCCACGAGCTCGTCGGGGGCGAGCGGCTGCTCGATGTACAAGAGGCCGGCCTCGTCCAGCGTGCGCAATGCGGCTTCGTGCTCCGGCCACCGGTAAGCGCCGTTTGCGTCCACGGTGAGCGGGACATCCGTGCCGGCCATTCCGGCGCGGGCCGCCCGCACGGCGACGTCATCCCACTGCGGCGCGACCTTGATCTTCACGCGTCGGTAACCGTGCTGCAGCGCCTCGTACACGCGGCGCGTCAGGGTCTCGGCACGGCGATCCTCGGGAATACCGAGCGCCACGCCGCAGGGAAAGCTCGCGGCCGGCGCGACGCCCAGCCGTTCGGCCACCAGCTGCGGTAGCCCCGTGCCGCGGCGATGCGCCTCGAGGTCCCACGCCGCGGTCTCGATCCCGGCCCGAGCGAACGGATTGCCGCGCACGTTCTCGCGCAGCGCGGCGTCCACTGCCTCGGGAGAGTCGAACTCCCGACCGGCGATCCGCGGGGCGAGGACGCGGGGGATGAGATCGCGAGCGCTGCCGAGCGTCTCCTCGGAGTAGAACGGCAGCTCGTCCGGAGCCGATTCGCCGTAGCCCACGTGCCCCTCGCCGTCGTGCAGCACCACCACCACCGACCGCCGCGCGTCGATCCTGCCGCCGGAGATGATGAACGGTTCCGCGAACGGCAGCTCGAGCGCGTACAGCTCAATTCGCGCGATGCGCATGGGCTCGCAGGTCGAGGAACCGGAGCTCGCCGCCCTGCCGCTCGAGCTCGCCGCGCGCTTCGCGCTCGAGCATCACCGCGATCAGGCCGTCCCGCGGATGAAAGACCAGGACGTGGAGCGCCCGCTGGACACGGCAGCCGTGGGTGGCGGCGTACTCGGAGAGAGGAAGCTGGAAGAAGGTGTGCATTTGCACGCTCTCGCAGCCGCGACGGGCATACTCGAGGATCATGCGACCGGAGCAGATGTTCCCCGTTCCCGTCAGCCCCGGGCTTGCGCCCGGGGTCAGTCGAGTCTCCAGCACTCTCAGATTCCGGTCGCTCAGATCCCAGCCTCCGTAGGCGACGCCTCGGTCCGCATCGAACAACCGGTTGAAGCAGACCAAG
This sequence comes from Gemmatimonadales bacterium, assembly GCA_035635735.1. Lineage (GTDB taxonomy): Bacteria > Gemmatimonadota > Gemmatimonadetes > Gemmatimonadales > GWC2-71-9 > AG41. Next base: position 1,600 of record DASQAM010000532.1, read on the forward strand.
GCGTCGGCCTCGGCAGAGGCGCTCATCATTTCGATTTGAAAGGCGTCGTCGAATCGGGCGTTCATGAGCTTCACGGCGACCCGTACCGGGATCCGAGATGCGGCCCGGATGCGCCCGGGCACCTCACGCAGCCACCGCAGGATCTGGGCGCGATCGTCCGCGAGCGCGTCGCCCGCCAGCGTGGGCGAGAAGTCCTTCTCCACGAGGACCGGTGGCTCCCGCCAAGCGTCCGCCAGCTGCGCGGTCGTATAGCGGTACTCGCCCTCACGGAACGGCTCGGCAAGGCGCGGGAGGTGATACTTCACCGACGGTACCACCAGAAGCCGGCCGGCTCGCGTGAGGTCCCGCCCAGCGCGCACCAGCGCGAGGTAGTCGCCGAACGGGCGATCCCAGCCCCGCCCCTTCCATGTGACGGTCCAGCCCTCACGGCCGGTCCCCGTCCCCGCGGCGCGTCGCTCGACTTTCATCTTGGTCTCGTGAATCGCCCACGCCGCCATCGCCCGCGCGCCGGTCTCGTCCTCGGCGATCACCGTCTTGAGCACGGAGAACGCGAGTCCCGCCGCGGCGTCATCCTCGAGCTGCCCGGTGTTGAGCGACAGCTGGCCCGAGCCCTTGCCGATGGGATGCGGAACGATTTCGCCCAAGTAGCGGGCGGTGAGATCGATCGCATACGTTTCGCGCACGTGCGCCGGGAAGTCGCGCGGCAGCTCCCGCTTGAACCGATCGAAGTCCCGCTCGAGCTTGGCGCGCACAGGCGGGTCGACTAACCCCCGGGCCGTGCCCCGGGCGCTAAGCGTGACAGCCGGAACTCGGGGGGCGCCACCTCCCCGCCGAGCACCAGCTTCGCGACCAGCTCCCCGACGGCCGGCCCGTGTTTGAAGCCGTGCCCGGAGCCGCCGCCCACGAGCCAGACGTTCGTCGCCGCCGGGTGCCGGTCGATGATGAAGTGCTCGTCGGGCGAGTTCTCGTACTGGCACACCCGGGCCTCGACCAGCGGGGCGCCCTTCAGGGCCGGGAACCGAAACGCGAGATACTCCCGCGCCGCCTTCAGCCCCTCCGGCGTGGGGAGCCGCTCGCCCGTGGTGGGGTCGAACGGGGGCCCACGAGTGTCGTCCGCGATCTTGAATCCGCGCCACTCGTTGCCGGGAATCCCGTATATGAAACCTCTCCCGTGATCCGCCCACACCGGCAGCGCCTGCTCGGTGAACCGCACGTCGCCCGGGGCCGTGCCGAAAAAGAAGACCTCCTGGCGCGTCGCACGGACCCGATCACCAATGACGTCCGGAAACACCTGCCCCAGCCACGGACCGCATGCGAACACGAACGCGTCGGCCACGACGGTGCTGCCGTCGGAGAGCTTCACGCCGCGCAGCTCGCCTGCGGCGAGCGGCGCGCCGGGCTCCACTGCGAGCTGACGGTACTCTCCGCCTTCGGCGAGGAACCCCTCGAGCACAGCCGCGCAGGCCCGGCGCGCCGTGAGGTAGCCACCATCTTTCTCAAAGATGCTCCAGCGCACGCGCTCGCAGTTGATTTGCGGGTAACGGCGCGCTGTCTCCGCACCCGACAGCTCTTCGAACGCCAGGCCGGCTTCCTTGAGCAGGGGCAGCGCCGCCTTTTCGTACGCGTCATCACTCTCGACTAGCCACAGCACGCCGATGGGATGGTACAATTTCAGGTGCCAGCGCCGCTCGTGCTCCTTCCACAATTGGAGCGCCCGCGCCGTGAGGTGTGTGTAGATCCCGCGGGGGCCGTAGGTCCCGCGGATCACCCGGGTCTCACCGCCCGAGCTGGCGCGCGAGTTGCCGGGCCCCCAGGCGTCCACCAGCGTGACGCGGGCGCCGCGTCGCAGCAGGTGGAGTGCGGTCCAGCCGCCGAACGCCCCTGCGCCGACCACCACCACGTGCCGTTGCTTGCTCATCGGACTCCAGCCCTTCGGAAAGGGAGACGCGCCGAGCGCCGTGCTCGCGGCGGCGCACGACTCGAGGAACGACCGCCGCGGGATGCGCCTCACGTCGGGGTGACGCGCGGAGTGCGCGCCTCTCGGACCGCGGCGCGCACGGCGTCCCGCTCAGCCGGCGGGAGGCCCGGGCCCCAGGGATCGTCGCACGCATCCTCCGGGATCACGCCGTCGGCCGCGAGCGCCCAGAGCATCCGCCGGACATACCCCTCCACGGGGGGGCCGAACGTCGCGCTCGCGAAGCGATCGCACACGCCCGACAGACGGACGAATTTGCCGAAGTCGCCCGAGCGGAACGATTCCATCAGGGCGACCTGGAGGTCGGTGAGCGCCGCCCCCATACCGATCAACGCCGCTCGCGCTCCCATCGTGAGGGAGTAACCCAGGAAGCGGTCCTCCCCGGTGATCAGCAGCTTGTCCGGGTGATCCCGCATGAGCCCGGCGATCCGTTGGAACGTCACCACCGAGTCGAGCGTGGCCACCTTGATCCCGATCACATTGGGGAGCGCGAGGATGGCGTGCAGGGTCTGGTTGTCGTACGCGACGCCCCCGGCGGCCTCGTACAGATAGAACGCGATCACCGGGAGCTCGTGGCCGAGTGCCTCGTGATACGCGACAGGATCGTCCGCCTGCGGAAAGGCGAGCAGCGCGTTCGCACCGCCTGCCTTCGCCTCGGCCGCCATCTCCAGGCTCGTCGCCCCCGCGACGATCGGGCTCATGGGGAGGGCCGCCCGCCAAGTCGCGAGCACTCGGCGCCGCTGGTCGCGCGACAGGTACGGCCCTCGACCGGTGTGCGCCCAGACGGCCACGCCGGCGACTTGATGGTCCGCCATCCACGTGGCGTACGCCTGCAGCGCGTCGTCCGCCAGCTCGCGGCCACGGAACGGGACCGGGACGGCGGGGATCAGACCCCACTCGAGGGCGCTGGTCAGCGGAGGAATCCCCCGCGGGTGTTCTCCGAGTCGATCGCCGCGCGCTGCGCCGGGGCCAGATCGAGCAGATCGACCTTCGCCACGCTCGCCTCCGGAATCCGCAGCGGCTGTCCGGTACCGAACACGAACCGGTCGATCCCGATCGTGCCGAGCAGCGTCTTGAGGTGATCTTCCGGGGGGCCCCAGATCCAGCTCACGTCCCACCATAGTCGTGCCGCCTCTTCGGGGGTCGATCCAAAGTGGACCTCTTCGATGAACCCGCGGTCGGCGTGCGTGATCAACAGCCGCAGGTCCTCGTCGCTGCGAATCAGCGTCCGGACCGCCGCCGCCGGGAGCTCGGCCGCGTGGTCGTTCGGGTGACGTTGGCGCCCATCCTCGAGACGTACGGCCATCATGAGTGGCAGGTGCGCCGCACCGCACGCCGCTGCGAGGACCCGCATCTCGGGCCCTGTCGGGTCGAGCCCATAGTACAGCGGATCGCACCGCCCCGCGGGGGCGGCACGGTCCGCCGCCTCGCCCAGCGCGTCTTCCCAGCCCGAAAGGCCCGGATGCAATGCGGGAACTGGTTTCAGACGCGGCTCACGCGCCACGGTGGCGTACAGCCACGCGTTCCCCTCCATCGGCTGGCGCCAGAACAGGCTTGGCAGGTGGCTCACCCACGCTTCGTCGATCCCGGCGCGCCCCATGGCTTGTAGCAACCCGTCGGGCGACGTGCCGGGCACCCGCCGGTAGGGGTAGGCGCCGAGGAAGGCGTTGACGTCAATCCGCATCAGTCGGCGGGAAACGCGCCACGCGGAAAGATGCGGGCTGCGTTCCTCCATTGCACGAGCTCCAGTTCGCGCGGCGGAAGCAAGCGCTCCAGGTACCGCAGCTTGGCCCACCCGGTGTCCATCGTGAGGTCCGTTCCCCAGAGCAGGCGCTCCACGCCGGCGGCGTCGAGGCAGGCTTCGAGCATGCCGCCGTCCACGCCGCTCCCCGAGAGATCCAGGTACACGTTGGGCGTAGCGCGCAGGGCGGCGAGTGAGTGCTCCCAGTCGCCGCCCCCGCCGATGTGCGCCAGGATGAATCGCACCTGGGGGTGGCGCGCCGCCAAGGCCACGAGCTCGGGTCCGTCCGACGCTTCCTGCCCCGGCCAGTCCCGCGTTCGGTGTTGCCACACGTGATGCAGCACCGGCACCCCCCGTTCCCGCGCCAGCTCGCAGATCGGGTCGAGCAGGGGGTCGGTCGCCCGACGGCTCGCCGCGAGCTTGATCCCTACCATCCCGGCACCGAGGCAGCGGACGATCTCCCCGCGCGCGTGGGACGTATAGTTGGGGTTCACCGTGACGTAGCCGCGGATCACGTCGGGATGCTCCCGCCCGAGCGCGAGGAGGGCGGTATTGCCGGCCTCCACGTCACGGGGGGATGGGAAGTAGATCGGCGATGTCCGGCCCCAGCTCCCGAGGATCGAGGCGACGTGGATCGTCACCCCTATCTTGCGCCCCGCCGCGAGCCGGCTGGCGTTCCGCTCGCGCCAATCGGCCCGGGGGGTGGCGGCGTGGTAGAAGTGGGCATGCACGTCGATGAGCATGCCTGAATTTGAGTTGCCAGACGCCAAGACGCCAAGCCGCAAGTCCGACACGTCTTGCATCTTGCGACGCTAGGCCGCTGCACTGGCGACTGGGGCGCCGTTTTCTATCTTGTGCGCTATGCGCACGCCACCAACTCCGCCGCGCCCTCCTGGCGGGCCGCCCCCACGCGGTCCCACTCCCCCTCCCCGTGGCCCGACTCCGCCCCGGGGCCCGACGCCACCCAAAGCCGGCCCCCCGCCCCGGCCCCCGGTCAAAGCACCGGCGGCGAAACCGCGAGCCGCGCGCAAGCTCCCGGGCTGGCTCGCCCGGGCACAACGCCTGTTGCTCCAGCCAACGCAGGAGTGGGCGACGATCGCCGGAGAGTTCACGAGCGCCGGCCCGATCTACATGCGCTACCTCGTGCCGATGGCGGCCATCGGCCCGGTGGCGGCAACCATCGGCGGTGTCGTGTTCGGTGAGCGCGGTAGCCTGCTGACGTTCGGAACCGTCCCGATGAACGCCGGGACCGCGGTGCAAGCGGGGGTGCTCGAGTACGTGCTGAATCTCGTGGCCGTGTACGCGCTGGCAATCGCGATCGACGTGATCGGAGGGTCCGTCGGGGGGCAGCGGAACCGCGTGCAGGCGCTGAAGGTCGCGGCCTACGCGAGTACGCCGTACTGGCTCGCCAGCGTGTTCGCGCTGTTCCCGAGGATCGAGCCACTGGGGATGTTAGTCGGGCTGTACAGCGTGCGGCTGTTCGCCGTCGGGCTCCCACCGTGCATGAAGGTGCCCCGCGACAAAACGGCTGCCGTCACGCTGCTGACGAGCATCGCGGCTGGGCTGGTGGTACTGATCATCACCGCGATCATCACCCGACTGGTCGTGGCCTAACGCCGATCCCGGAACGCCGTGCGCGTCACTCCGCCTTCCCGGCCGAGCAGCGGCGCGGCGACCGCCAGCCCGACAATCGCGAACAGGGCGAGCGCGGCGCAATCGAGGGGCGCCGATAGCTCGCCGCCGTAGCCCGCTCCCGCCCACCGGCCGAGCAGCGCGTGCTTCAGCAAGTCCACCCCGTACGCCAGCGGGTTCACGTAGGCGACGGCGCGCAGCACCGGACCGAGGTGCCGCACGGGGTACAACGCGCCCGACAGAAACAGCATCGGGAAGACCACGAAATTCATGACGCCCGCGAAATTCTCGATCGACCGGATACTCGCGGCGAGTACGACGCCGAGCGCACCCAGGGCCAAGCCTGAGAGAACGAGGGCGACGAGCCCGAGCAGCATCCCCGCGAGCGTGGGGCGCAGCTGGACGAAGGGAAGCAGGATGGCCGCCACGACGATTGCCTGGGCGGTACCGAGGAGCGTCGCACCCAGCGCCTTCCCGAACGCGACCGTGCTGCGCCGGATAGGGGCGACCAGCACCATGCGGAGCACACCGGCCTCGCGGTCGGTCACAGTGGAGAGGGCCGCGAGCAGCGAGCCAAACATCACCACCATTCCGAGCAGACCGGGCGCCATGTAAACGCGGTAGTCGATCTCGTTCCGCCCGGCGAACACCGCCGCGAAGCCACCCCCGGCAAACACCAGCCACACGAACGGCCGCCCGATGCTCGCCAGCACCCGGCCGCGTTGCCGCAAGAACCGCACGAACTCGCGCGCGACGATACCGTACACCGCACGCATGCTCACCCGCCGTCCGTCTCAGCTAGATGATGCCCCGTGTGCGCGAGGAACGCTTCCTCGAGCGAGCTGGCGCCCACCGCCTGCTTGAGCTCGGGGGGCGTGCCGAGAGCGGCGAGCCGGCCACGATCCAGCACGGCGACGCGATCGCACGGCTCGGCCTCTTCGACGTAGTGCGTGGTCAGGAGCACGGTGAGACCGGACGCGGCTCGCAGGGCACGGATCTGCTCCCACAGCGAGCGGCGCGCGCGTGGGTCGAGCCCGGCCGTGGGCTCGTCGAGAAACAGGATGCGGGGCTCATGGAGGATGCCGCGGGCGATGTCGGCCGCGCGCCGCATGCCGCCCGAGAGCGTCCGCACCGGATCGTCCCGTCGCCCGCCGAGCTCGAACTGGCGTAACAGCGTGTCGATGCGCGGCCGCGCAACGCGGTCGGGGAGGCTCCACAGGCGCGCGGCGAAGCGCAGGTTTTCTCCCACCGTCAGGTCGCGATCGAGCGTGGTGTCTTGAAAGACAAGCCCGATGCTGCGCCGCACGGCGAGGCCCTCGCGCACGACGTCGTGTCCTGCGACGCGCGCGGTGCCGCGGGAGGGCGCGAGGAGAGTGGCGAGCAGATGCACCGTGGTGGTCTTACCGGCGCCGTTCGGTCCGAGCAGGCCGAAGAACTCCCCATCCCGGATCTCGAGGTCGAGTCGATCGAGAGCGCGGACCGCGCCAAAGTCCTTGCCGAGGCCGCGGGCGTCGATCGCGGCGGCGGTCATCCTTTCGCGGCGAGGACGCGCGACGCGGGCGCCGCGCGATAGGTCCACTCGGCGGCCTCCGCCGCGCGCTCCACCTCCGCGACCGCGGCGTCGATCAAGTGACGGTGGGGCGAGAGCGAACACACGGGATCGGTAAGACCCGCGTCGCCTGCCACCAGAAACGCCTGGCAACGGCAGCCACCAAAGTCCTGGGACTTACGCGGACACGAGCGGCAGGGCTCGGGCATCCAGGCATCGCCCCGGAATCGCTGGAACGCGTCCGAGTGCTCCCAGATCCAGTCGAGCGGGTGCTCGCGCACGTTCTCGAAGGTGAGCGTCGTGATCCGGCCCGCCGCGTGGCAGGGCCAAACCTCCCCCGCGGGCGTGACGGTCATGTACGCGCGGGCCCAACCGCCCATGCACGGCTTGGGGTACTGCTCGTGGTAATCCGGGAGCACCCACACGATCTCGAGCCGCGTTCCGAGTCGCGCGCGCTCGCGCTGCACCACGCGCCAGGCTTCGTCAAGCTGCTCCTTGGTCGGCATGAGTGCAGCACGGTTGTGGAGCGCCCAGCCGTAGAACTGCGTGTTGGCGAGCTCGATGCGCTCCGCGCCGAGCGACTCGGCGAGCCGGATCAGCGCCTCGACCTGATGCAGGTTGCGGCGGTGCAGCACGACGTTGACGGTGAGCGGGAAGCCCAGTTCCCGTGTGTAGTGGTAGGCGGCGATCTTGTCTCGATACGATGTGGTCCCCGCGACTGCATCCGAGAGCTCGGCGTCGGCCCCCTGAATGCTGATCTGCACGTGGTCGAGGCCCGCCGCCTTCAGTGCCGCTAAGCGCTCTTTGGTGAGCCGATAGGCAGAGGTGATGAGCGACGTATAGAGCCCGAGCCCGTGCGCTTCGCCCACCAGTACCTCCAGATCCGCGCGCAGGGTCGGCTCGCCACCGGAGAGCCCGAGCTGCAGCACACCCAGCGCCTTGGCCTCGCGGAACACGCGGCACCACTCGTCGGTCGAGAGCTCGCGCTTGAAGCGCGGGCCCGCGAAGTCGAGCGGATTCGAGCAGTACGGGCACTGCAGCGGACACTTGTAGGTCAGCTCCGCCAGCAACCACAGCGGCTTAGGATCCATACGTCACGAGCCCCTTCGCGGCGAGCCCATCGAGAAAAGCCGCGACGTCGCGCTCGACTCCTCCCCCGGGGGCGCCATAGCGTTGCTTCAGCGCCGCCACGACGTCGGCGACCGAGCGGACGCCGTCACACAGCCCGAGGATCTCCGCCCCCGTCGGATTCAGCGCCACCAGTCCTTCGGGGTAGAGCAGCACGTCACGACCGCGCACGTCGTCATGCTGGAGCCGCGCCTTGGGGTGGAGGCGAGGCACGGTGGGTCGCCCGGCAGCGGTCACGTCGCGGTCCCGGGCATGGGCCCACGCTCCACGGCGTCGAGCAGGCACCACAGCACGTCGCACTTGAACTCGAGCGCCGCGACCGCCCGCTCCTGCTCCTCCGGGGTGCGGAACCGCTCTGTGACGAGGCCCAGGGCGTACTCCGCATCACGCGGCGCCTGGGTGAGCCGGTTCTTGAAATACTGCAGCCCGGCGGGATCGACCCACTTGTAGTGGCTCAGCATCGCCGCCAGCCGCTCCTTTACGATGAGCGGCGCGAACATCTCGGTGAGCGAGGCGGCCACGGCTTCGAGCCAGGGCCGGAACCGGCAGAAGTTCACGTACGCGTCCACGGCGAAGCGTACGCCGGGCAGGAGAAAGCGCTGGCCCACGAGGTCCTCGCGCTTCACGCTCATCGCCTCGCCCAGACGCAGCCATGCTTCGATGCCACCCTCCTCCCCCGGCCGGCCGTCGTGGTCGATGATGCGCTGGATCCAATGCTGGCGCACTTCACGCTCGGGACAGCTCGAGAGAATCAGGGCATCCTTGATGGGGATGCTGATCTGATAATAGAACCGGTTCGCCACCCACAACTGCAGCTCCTGGCGCGACAGCTCACCCCGGTGCATCCGCTGGTTGAAGGGATGGAGGTGGTGATAGCGTCGCTCCAACACGGCGCGCAGCCGACCGACCAGATGGTCCACCGGAGGCGAGGTCACCTGCACGCTCACAGCTCGAACTCCATCGCGTCCTCTCCCACCACGATGCCCGCCGCCTCGACTCGTGCCCGCTCCGCTGAGCTGCGACACAGGATCGGATTGGTATTGTTAATGTGAACAAGCACGACGCGCTTGGCGTCGAGGGTCGGCAACAGCTCCAGGCTGCCACCCGAGCCGCCGACCGGGAGATGGCCCATCTCGCGCGCCGTCGGCGCCGCAACGCCTGCCGCTCTGAGCTCGTCGTCCGACCAGAAGGTGCCGTCGAAGAACAAGAGATCGGCTCCACCGGCCACGCGCCGCACGGCGTCATCCATCGCACCGGCGGTCGGGACGTAGGCAAGCGTGCCGCCGGTGCGCGCGTCCGTGAGCCGCAGACCGACGTCGAACACCTGCGTCGGCGCCGCGCGGGCGTAGCGCGGGGGGCGCCGGGCGAGCGCCGTGGCGGAGCAACACATGCCGAGCGGGGTGCCGGCGCGGTCCGTGAGCGCCATGGGACGGCCCTCCTCGAGGGCCCGCGGCTCCACCCCGGAATAGGCAGACAGCACGCGATAGAGCGGCCACTCGTCGCCCAGCAGTGCCGTCACGCCCGCCGGGGCGTAGACCGGCAGCCGGTCGGCGCTCTCGCGCAGCAACAGGAGGCCGAGGGTGTGGTCGATCTCGCCGTCGGTAAGGACGACCGCCTGCACGGGAGTCGCGCGGGAGCCGGATGGGGGCCAGAGCGAGCGATGAGCGGCGAGCTGCGTGCGGAGATCCGGGGAAGCATTCAGGAGAATCCAGCGCTCGCCGTCGGCGCTGACCGCCACGGACGACTGAGTGCGGCTCAGATTGGTGTGTCGGGCTTCCGTACAGTTACGGCAGCCGCAATTCCACTGCGGGACTCCACCGCCTGCCGCCGAGCCGAGAATGATAACGCGCATTGAACAAAGGGGCCGGGTTCGTCACCCGGCCCCTCGTTAAGCCGCATCCGCTTGGTTCAGGCGTTGCCGGCGTACGCGCCGACTTCCATCCCCAGCTCGACGACCTCGAATTCGGGCTTCGTCCACGTCATTGGCTCTTCCTCCGGGGTAAATCGTGGTCAACCACTACGAGCGCTCGCCATCACACGTACGCACGTGACGTGCCACCTGACGGCCCCAAGTTCGTAAAACCCAACGCACACGGATGTCGACACTTAACGCGTACACCCGCCAGTGCTGGCCCCCGCTGACGAGGCAGTGCGGTGAGTCATTTCACCCAACGTGGGTGAATACACCCAACCCGTGCCTCAAGGCTGCAGGCCGAACTTCTTGAGACGATAGCGCAGCGTGTCGCGCGAGATGCCGAGACGCTGCGCGGCCTTCGTTTGGTTTCCGGCGGCCTCGCGCAACGCGCGCTCGATCATGGCCTTCTCCCAGTGAGCGAGATCGACGCCTTGTGGCGGCAACGCCGGTGCACCGGCGGCCGCGTCGGCTTCGGCCGGCGGGTTGTGGTGCGCCGCCACCGCGTTGTGGTCGGGGCTCGTGAGCGAGAGGTGCTCCACGTCCAGGGTCGGACCGCGGCTCCACAGCACCGCCCGCTCGATCACGTGGCTAAGCTCGCGGACGTTGCCGGGCCACGGATAGGACAGCAACATCTCGCGCGCCGGCGCGCTGACGTCTCGCACCGTCTTTCCGTACTTGGCATTGAGGAGTCGCAAGTAGTGGTCGGTGAGAAGCAGCACGTCCTCACCCCGCTCCCGCAACGGCGGCATGACGAGGACGATCACCGCGAGGCGGAAATACAGATCACGGCGGAATCGCTCACGGCTCGCCTCGCGCTCGAGATCGCGGTTCGTGGCAGCGATAATGCGCACATCGACCTTGCGCTCGCGCACGCTCCCGACGCGCCGCACCGTCCGCTCCTCGATGGCCCGCAGCAGCTTGCCCTGCACCGAGAGATCTACGTCGCCGATCTCGTCGAGAAACAGAAACCCACCCTCGGCGGCTTCGACCAGACCGGTCTTCGACTCCTTGGCATCGGTGAACGCGCCGCGCTCGTAGCCGAACAGCTCGGCCTCCATGAGGTTTGCCGGGAGCGCCGTACAGTTGACCTCGATGAACGGCTTCGACGCGCGCGGCCCGGCCGCGTGGATGGCGTGCGCGAGGATACCCTTCCCGGTGCCCGTTTCGCCCGTCAGCAGCACCGGTGGCGTGTCCTCCAGAGCGGCGATCTGACGCGCCCGCTCGAGCACGGCACGGAGGGCGGGTGACTCGCCCACCACGTTCGCGAACCCGACGTCCAGCGTGGCGCGGCGGCGGTAATACGACAGCTCCTGTTTGAGCAAGCGGTTCTCGCGCGCGCGATCGGCCAGGAGCTTCAGCTCCTCCAGATCCACCGGCTTCTTGACGTAGTCGAAGGCGCCGAGCTTGACAGCTTCGACGGCGCCCTCGATCGAGCCGTAGGCCGTCAGCATGATCACGGGGAGCACGGGGTCAAACTCGCGGATCCGCTTGAGGAGGTCGATGCCGCTCATGCCGGGGAGCCGCACGTCCGCGAACACGACGTCCGGCTGAAGGCGTTCCAGCAGCTCGAGCGCCTTTTCGCCGGAGGCCGCCACTTCGGCCTCGTAGCCGTGGTCCGCCAGGAAGGCCTTGGCTGAGCGGGCGAGGGTCTGCTCGTCGTCCACGATCAGCACGGTCGAGCCGCTCATGCCAGACTCCGCACGGGTGTCGGCGCGGCGTCCCCGCTGGCGATAGGTAGCCAGATACGCACGGTGGTGCCGTGACCGATCCGACTGGCGATGTCCAGGCGGCCGCCGGTTTCCTCGACGTAGCGCTTCGCGATGGCGAGGCCGAGACCTGTGCCCTCGGGCCGGGTGGTGAAGAACGGCTCGCACAGGTTGGGCAGGATTTCCGCGGGAATCCCCGATCCCGAATCGGCGATCTCGAGCAAG
>DASQAM010000533.1:0-5344 GCA_035635735.1 Gemmatimonadales bacterium
CTCAGCGCACAGACCACGGCCACCAACACCAGCGAACGGGGCGTCACGGGAAACCCTCGGAGCGTGAGCGAGAATCGGCGGTTACACCAAATAGCCTAAGCCGGCGACGCCGGGGGGGCTGTGTCATGTCTCACACGGCGACCCGCGAGTAGTACACCCAGAAGCATGAATCCGATCACGCCACCGGCGACTTTTGCTTCGTAGAGCCACGGGTGCACTTCATCGGCCGGCGGGACGAAGCCGAGCACGATGGAGAAGAGGACGGCGGCAGACCCGACCAGGCCCGCGAGCCCGGTGGCAGAGCTCCGGTCGCGGCGCAGCCGCAGGTACGCCAGAAACAGGTAGAGATACGGGATGAAAAACAGCACCAGCGTCGTCTGGGTGAGCACCAGGTAGGCGTTCTTCACCGTCGTCCCGACGAGACTCGCGACCACGAAGACCGTGGCAATCGCACCCTGAACGAGTAGCCCCACGTACGGCGTCTGCCACCGGGGATGGATCCGCCCGAACGCCGCGGGCAAGGCGCCATCCACGCCCGCGACATACGGCAGGCGCGCGGAGCCCGCGAGCCACGCGCCGACGCCACCCAGGTTCCCCAGCACGAGCAGGACGGCGACGATCGCCGCCACCGGTGCGAGCCAGCCCGCGCCGAGCCGCTCGACCAGGGCGGCGGTCGCCTGTGGCATGCCGTTGGTGATGCTCACCGTCTCATGCGGCAGTGCAACGAGCATGGCCGCGGTTCCGAGGACGTACATCCCGACAATCGCGAGTCCAGAGACCGCGATGCCGCGGCGCAGCGTGCGCGCGGGGTCGTGGATCTCGTCTCCCAGCGTGGGCGCCAGCTCGAGCCCGGCGAAGGCGAATGTCATGGTCGCGAACAGGTTGATGGACTGCAGGTCGAGGCTCGAAGGAAGCAGGCCGCGTGCGGTGACGGGCGTCGCGCTGCCGTGCCTCGTGAGCGACCAGATCGCGAGCACGACGAAAATCAGCCCCGGCAGCCACGTACCGTGGCCCCCCAGATTCTGCAGCCGCTTTCCGACGCGCAGGCCCACGACGTTCATGCCCACCGCCAGCCACAGGCCGGCGAGCGACGTCAGCGCGATGAACACGTTGTCGTCGCCCAGGCGCACAAAGCGCGGGCCGGCGGCGTATGCGGCGATGGCCGCCGTGCTGACGAGCAGCGATGGGAAGTAGAACAGATTGTTGACCCAGTACCCCCACCCTGCCACGAAGCCGTGCAGCGGCCCGAAAGCGCGCCGCACCCATCGATAAATCCCGCCCGCGCCGGGATCGATGTCGGTGAGCTCCCGTACGGCGATCGCCGACGGCAGGAAGAAGACCACCATGGCGAGCAGCCACAAACCCAGGCTCGCGAGCCCGAACTGGCTCGCGGCCGTGGTCAGCCAGCGGAGCCCGACGATGGCGCTGATGTTGAACAGCACCACATCGCGCAGCCGCATGACGCGGGGCAGCTGCTGGCTCATATGCCCTCGGTTCGTTCAGGGAGCGGTCGGGTGCACGCGTGCCACGAGCCATCCGACGCCGCCGCCGATGGCGGCTCCCCCCACGACGTCGGTAGGAAAATGTTGGCCGGCGGCGACGCGCAGCGCGGCGACCGCGGTCGCGCCAGCGAACAGCAGCACCGCGTTGCGCGCTCGGTGGGGCAGATGCTCACGCCGCGCCATCGCGAGGTACGCGGTCGCCACTGAAAACGCGGCCGCCGCGTGGCCGGACGGGAACGAACGACGGTTGTCGCGATTCGAGGCGGCCGCCGGAGCCGCCGACGTGTACAGCACTGGCCGGCTGCGGTGCGCGAGCACCTTGATCCACTGGGTCGTTGCCTCGGTCCATGCCAGCGCGTTGGCGAACACCACGACATGGCCGCGGACCGCGGCCGCGTTGGCACCGTCGGCGGAGGCGAGTCCGGCGAACCCGGCCACCGCGACGAGCAGCACGTGGCTCGCGGTGCCGGCGGGTTGGGAAAACGTGTGCAACGCCGCGCGATCGATGCCCGGCAGCGAGGCGGGATCGCACGGCGCGCAGGGCGGCGCGCCTTGCGGCAGCCCCGCGACGAGGGGAATCACTGCGATCGCGCTGCCGGCCGCGACGCTGGCCGCATCCCACCAGGTCACGCGGTAGGGAGCCTGTGCGACGGCGGCTCGCACGGGGACGACACACAACGCTAGCGCCATGGTCCAACGGGGCATGCGGTCTCGTGTGGAGAGGGACGGCGTTTAACTTACGCGCCAACCGTGGCGCTCGCTCAACCGCGCGCATCTCTCGTGGCCTTGCGGTTTTAGGCCCTCGCCGTTACCCTTGGGCTGAATTTTCCCACTCCTCGCCCTGGGGGCCCGTGCACACCGAGACCCTGCAGAACATCGCGTTGTTCGAGAAATGCAGGAATTTCCTTCCCAAGGCGCGCGAGGTCCAGGCATCTGGGCTCCACGCGTGGTACAAGCCGATTTCCCGGTCCGAAGACACCGTGGTGGTGATCGAGGGCAAAGAGCGGATCATGATGGGCTCCAACAACTACCTGGGGCTCACGCATCATCCGGAGGTCTTGAGCGCCGCCAAGGCGGCGCTCGATCGCTACGGCTCGGGCTGCACGGGGAGCCGGCTCTTGAACGGCACGCTGGACCTGCACCAGCAGCTGGAAGCCGAGCTGGCGCAGTTCTTCGGCAAGGAAGCCTGCGTCGTGTTTTCGACCGGCTACCAGGCGAACCTGGGAATCGTGTCGGGACTGGTGGGGCGCGGGGACGTCGTCTTTCTGGACAAGCTGGACCACGCCTCGATCGTGGACGGCGCCAAGATGTCCTATGGCCAGACGGAGCGCTTCAACCACGGCGACGTAGGGAACCTCGAGCGCAAGCTGCAGCAGGTGCCCCCGGGCACCGGGGTGATGATCATCGTCGACGGCGTCTACTCGATGGAGGGAGACATCGCCGACGTGCCGAACCTGCTCAAGATCGCGCAGAAGCATGGCGCGGCGCTGGCAATCGATGACGCACACGCGGTGGGTGTGCTGGGCCCGCGGGGTGACGGCACCGCGGCGCACTACGGCCTGAGCGACGACGTGGACCTGATCGTGGGCACGTTCTCGAAGTCGCTCGCGTCGATCGGCGGGTTCGTGGCCGGTCCCGACGGCGTGATCGAGTTTCTCCGCTACAATGCCCGGCCACTCATGTTCACGGCCGCGCTGCCGCCCTCCAACACCGCCGGCGTGCTGGCCGCCCTGCACGTGATGCAGCGCGAGCCGGAGCGGCGGGAGTGTCTCTGGGTCAATGCGCGCCGGCTCCAAGCGGGCCTCCGGTCGATGGGGTTCGACATCGGCACGACCGAGACGCCCATCGTCCCGTTCCTGATCGGGGAGTTCGACAAGACGCTGCTCTTCTGGCGCAAGCTGTTCGACGCCGGCGTGTTCACCAATCCCGTCGTGCCGCCGGCGCTGCCGCCCTCGCGGTGCCGGCTGCGTACCAGCGTGATGGCGACCCACTCGGCCGATCAAATCGACTACGCCCTGGAGACCTTCGGCAGGCTCGGAAAAGAGCTGGGGGTCATCTGAGCGCTCCGCAGATCGTGCCCGTCACGAACGGGCGCGGTCTGGAGCGGTTCATCGGCTTTCCCTACGACCTGCACCGCGGCGACCCGCTCTGGGTGCCGCAGCTGCGGATGGACGTCCGGACCCTCCTCACGCCGGGCAAGAATCCCTTCTTCCAGCACGCCGAAGCGCAGTATTTCCTCGCCGTCCGGGACGGCCGCCCGGTCGGCCGCATCGCCGCCATCAAGAACGACGCCCACACCCGCGAGCATGGCGATCGGGTCGGATTCTATGGCTTCTTCGAGTGCGTGAACGAGCAGGCGGTGGCGAACGCCCTGTTCGACGCGGCCGCCCGTTGGCTCTCGGGCAAGGACTTCCGGGTGATGCGCGGACCGATGAACCCATCGGTCAACGACGATTGTGGGTTGCTGGTCGAGGGGTTCGATACTCCTCCCACCATCATGATGCCGCACAACCCCCCATACTATGTGGCCCTGCATCAGGGCTACGGCCTCACCAAAGCCAAGGATCTGATCGCGTTCGCGAGCCCGGACGGCGACCCCCCCGAGCGCATCACGCGGGCCGTGAACGTCATCGCGCAGCGCAAGGGCATCACGCTGCGCCCGCTCAACATGAAGCGCTTCAAGGAGGAAGTGGAGCTGGTCAAGGCGCTGTACAACCAGGCGTGGGAGAAGAATTGGGGGTTCGTTCCGCTGACCAATGCGGAAATCGACCACCTGGCGAAGCAGCTCAAGCCGATCGTCGTGCCCGACCTGGTCTGCTTCGCGGAGCGGAAGGGCCAGGTGATCGGATTCGCGGTCGCCCTGCCGGATTTCAACGTTGCCCTGAAGCACAATCCCTCCGGCCGGATCTGGGGCATCCCCAAGATTCTGTGGTACGCCCGGCGCATTCATCGTTGCCGCATACCGTTGTTAGGCACGCTGAAGGAATACCGGGGTGCGGGCGTGGATGCGATGATGTACCACTGGATCTGGACCAAGGGCGCGCTGCACGGCTACACCTGGGGCGAGGGTGGCTGGATCCTCGAGGACAATGTCCCGATGGTCAACGGCGCCCTGCAGAACGGCTTCCGCCCTTACAAGACGTACCGGGTCTACGACAAACCGCTGTGAAGGCGTTCGTCACCGGCGGCACGGGATTCGTCGGTGCGCACCTCGTGCAGGCCCTGCGCGCGCGCGGCGACCAGGTGACGTGCCTCGTCCGCAACGCCGCGAAGGTGCACGCCCTCGGCTGGAGCGACGTGCGCCTGGTGCGGGGCGATTTGGACGACGCCGCCGCGCTGCGCGAGGGGTGCGCGGGCGCCGAGGTGATTTACCACGTGGCGGGGCGCATCAGCGCCCGCGATACGGATGAATTCATGCGCGCCAACCGCGACGGGACGGCGAACGTGCTCGAAGCGGCCGCGCACGCATCCCCGGGACGCTTCGTGCTCGTCTCCTCGCTCGCCGTCGCCGGGCCCACCACGCCGGGGAAGCCGATCGATGAAACCCGCCCCCCATCCCCGGTCACGCCGTACGGCCAGAGCAAGCTCGCAGCCGAGCTACTGGTCCGCGCGAAGGCCCGATCGTGGACCATCGTGCGGCCGCCGACCGTGTACGGCGAATGGGATCACGAGGTCCTCAAGGTGTTCAGACTGGCCCGCACGGGGGTGGCGCCGGTGTTCGGTGACGGATCGCAGGAGCTGTCGGTCATCTACGCGGGGGATCTCGCCGCCGCGCTGGTCGCGGCGGCCACCGCGCCCGCCACGGCCAACCGCGTGTATTACGCCGCGCATCCCGTCGTGAC
>DASQAM010000534.1:0-12040 GCA_035635735.1 Gemmatimonadales bacterium
GAGCGGGAAGAGCATGGGCAAGACCCTTCAGAGTCTTGGTCTGAGCGACAAGGAAGCGAAGCAGGCCGAGTCGAAGGCCGATCGTGACGTGAAGGCCGCCGACAAGGCCGCAGACAAGGCCGCGAAGACTGCCGCGCCGGCCAAGGCGGACAGCGGCCACTAAGATTGGGAATCACCGACGGCCAGCGTCCCTCCGGACGCTGGCCGTCGTTTTGCTGTTCAGGACTTCTTGGTGGTTGGCGACGCAGGGGTCATGGGCATCGCGACGTCCGAGTTCCAGATGTCCTGCACCATCAGCCAGCGTGTGCTGTCCTTCACCCACCGCACGATGTACTTCCCCGAATCAACCGCCGGCGCGCCGGGCGGCCGCTTGGCGGCAGCCGGCCAGGCGAAGCGCCAACGTCCCAGCTCGACGGCCATCGGACCGCTTGCCCACACCGACTCGGCGCGGATGGTCAGCACGGGGGGCGGGCTGGACATCGTGTTCAGCACCGCGAAGAAAGCGCGAATCGAGTCGCGCCCGTACGTCGCCGGCATGCCCGGGGGCAGGATCACCGCGCTCGGATGGTAGTATTGGGCGAGCGAGTCGGCGTGGCCCGCGGCGGTCAGTCGCGGCCAGTTCGCGTTGGCGGCGTCGATCGCCTGCTTGGCCTCGGCGGAGGTGTCGGGCGGCGGTGCGGCCTGGCAGCCGAGGGCGGCGGCGGCGAGGAGGATGGGGAGAACCTGGATTGCTCGCATGGCGGATCTCGGTTGGGGAGGACGAGGAGAATACGGGCGCTGCCGAGCGGTGGCAAGCAGCCACCCCGATGCATGATTCGGGGCCACGAAGTACCACAGGTCCTTCGCACCTGGGGGAAAGCAGGTCCTTCGCTCGCTTCGCAAAGGGGGAGGAAGAAATCTCCCATTTCTACCTGAGACACGCGGCGCGTGTCATCCTGAGCGAGCGCGCGGAACGCGCGCGAGCGAAGGACCTGCTTGAGGACGCTCAGCGGGCGATGGCGGGAACTGCGGAAGGGGGGGCGCAGCGATAGATTAATGACGGAGGAGACAGAAGGAGACGAACATGGCTCGGTCAGCCGTGATGAACTTCATGAAGCAACAGGGGTTCACGCAGGAGCCGCCCGATCGCGCGACCCTGCGATTCAAGGGCTTGCAGTTCCAGCCCACGATCGTGGGATCGATGATGCTGGTGGCGATCCTCACGCAATCGCCGGCGATCTTCCTGCTCCTTTCGGCCCTCTTGTGGCTCAACGTGCTCGTGCCGGCGGCAAACCCATTCGAGAATTTTTACAACCGGTTTGTCGCGCGACGGCGCGGGCGACCGCCGCTCACGCCGGCGCCGGGGCCCCGGCGATTCGCTCAGGGCATGGCGGCGGTGTTCATGCTGGCCGCGGCGCTAACCCTGCTCCAGGGTTGGAGGGCGGCGTCCTACGTCTTCCAGGGTCTCCTCGTCGTGGCCTTCGCCGCTCTCCTGTTAGGAAAGTTCTGCCTCGGCGCGTATGTCTACCACTTGCTGAGGGGGAACGTCGCGCTCGCCAACGGGACGTGTCCCTGGAGCGACTCGGCGTAGCTCCCTCATTTGCGTAGGTACGATTCGTCCCACGCGACGGGAAACGCTTCGCTGCAGCGGGGGCAGCGCAGCATCTGCGGAATGGTGAGCAGTGGCGCGCGGTGGTGACAGCCCGGACACACGCCATAGTGCTGGCCCCAGCTCTCGGGCAGCCACGTGTACCCCGGGGGGCGCGGGACCACCGTCCAGCGGCGCGGCGGCGTGCCGACCAGCTCCAGCGCCTTGCGCGGCACCGTGACGAACGTGCCGGGCAGTTCAAGGATGATGTTCTCTTTGGCAAACTGGGTCACCCGATACCATGCGCCCCGCCGGATGGGGTAGTCCCCATCGAGCTTGACGCGCGCCCAGTAAACCCCGAGAGAGCGATCCTGGTTGGCCGTATTTCCTCCCGACTGCGACCCGCGGTAAAGAGTCGAGCCGGGGAAGACGGGTCACACCACGCCAGACGCCGCGACCACCGCCCCTGTGATCGCGCTCACTCGGGGGAAGGCCACGACCACTAACGCGTGAGAAAGGGAAGTCACCATGAACACGACCTGGTCCCGCCGTGAGTTTCTGGAGCTGAGCGGCGCCGCCGTGGGCGCGTCCCTCGCGCCAACGTCGCTGCGCGCCGGGCGCGTGCCGCCGAGCGACACCGTGCGCTTCGGCATGATCGGCGTGGGGATGCAGGGGTCGGGCCTCTTGGGTGAGTCGATCAAGCTGCCCGGCGTCGCGTGCGCGGGCGCGGCCGACCTGTACGATGGGCGCCACACATTGGCCCGCGAGATCGCCGGGGCCACCCTGCCCGTGACGCGCCGCTATCAGCAGCTGCTCGACGACAAGACGATCGATTGCATCGTCGCCGCGGTGCCGGATCACTGGCACCGGCGCATCGTCGTGGACGCCGTGAGTGCGGGGAAAGACATCTACTGCGAGAAGCCGATGTCGCACACCGCCGCGGACGGCGTCGCGATGGTCGACGCGGTGAAACCGACGAACCGGATCGTGCAGATTGGCTCGCAGCGGGTCAGCTCCCAGATCTGCGCCAAGGCCCGGGAGCTGATCGCCCAGGGAGCGATCGGCGAGCTGATGATGGTCGAGGGCTCACTCGGCCGGAACGATCCAACGGGAGCGTGGGAGTATCCCCCGCCGCCCGATCTCTCGCCGCGCACGCTCGACTGGGAGACGTGGCAAGGCGACGTGCCCAAACGGGCGTTCGATCCGAACATCTTCGCGCGCTGGCGCTGTTGGAAGGAGTACGGCACCGGGGTGGCGGGCGACCTGCTCGTCCATCTCATCAGCGGCCTGCTGTTCATGTTGAGCATCAATGAGCCGCCCCGGCAGGCGCTGGCGGTCGGCGGGATTCGCCGCTGGAAAGACGGGCGGAACATGCCGGATGTCCAGCTGACGAACTTCTACTATGGAGACTTGCCCGTCTCGATGCGGCTCAATCTCGGCACCGAGCTGCCCGAGACGTATCGCTTTCATGGAGCCAAGGGGGTGCTCGAGTTGGCCGGATCGCAGCTCACCGTGAGCCCGCAGAGCGGCCGCGATACGGAGCCGAGTTACTACACGACCAGCTATCCCAGCGCGCTGCGGCAAGCCTACGAGGAGCAATGGCACCGGGAGCACGACCCGAAGCTCGGCGAGCGCCTGCCGTTCGCCGAAACCACCACATTCACCGCACCCCACTTTGATGGTACCCGGGTGCATCTGTGGAATTTCTTCGAGGCCGTGCGGACCCGGAAGCCGGTGGTCGAGGACGTGGTGTTCGGCCACCACGCCGCGCTCGCCTGTCACATGGCCAACGAGGCGTACTTTCGGCGGGCCGCGGTGACGTGGGACGAGGGGTCGAAGACGATCAAGTGAACGGGCCATTGCATCTGGGATCGGTAACAGCTGAGCGAAGGACCCGAGCCTCAGCAGACGATTGTCGCTGTGCCCGTCCCTCCACCTCCGCTCCCCCCGCTCCGGCCGCGCCCATGGCCGATACCGCCGCTCGAGCCTCCGCCACCCACGAAGACCTGCCGCTGCAGCTCCAGGGGGGACAGCGAATTGAGCGCCGAGAGTCCCGTGCTGACGCTCCCCAAGCTCAGCGCCACGCCCCAGCGCGGCGCGGTCCCCGCCAAACGGTGGGTCACGTCCACGGTCAGGCCGAACGATCCGCGCAACGCGTAGCTCAGACCAGTTCCCACCTCGCGGTCCGCCGGGCCGCCCCCCGAGTCCGCGCCACCGACGTCCCCCCCGGCCGACAGGCTCAGGGTCCACCGCGGTGCGAGATCGATGTCGCCGTCGATATCGATCCAGGTCGATTGCGGCTGGTCGAGGGAGGAAAGGGTGATCGCTCCCGCGAAGCTGCGGCTCGCGTCGGCCGAGAGGTGCACGTGCTGAGACGGGGTGATCCCGGCGCCCAGCTCTACCCCCACGTTCGCCACGCCGCTGCCCAACCCGCATGCCGCGCGGCCCGTCGGCAGCGTCGCGATGAGGCTCGCCGCGAGCTCCGGCTTGAGCGGCGACGGCAGCGTGGTCGATGCCTCGAGCGCGAGTGGTAAGTCCCCGAGTCCCGACGTGGTGATCGCGCCGTTCGTCGCGCGCACCAGCGTCGGCGCGACGTCGAACCGAAGCCACGACAGTGGCCGGTACTCGAGCACGCCGCCCAGCGCGGCCAGTGACGTCGTATCAGTGAACCGGAGCGTCGCCGCCCGCGCGCTCCCGGTCCACAGCGGACCCGCAGCGTGCTGGGCACGTGCCGGTCCCGCTAGCAGGGTGCCGAGCGTCACAAGGGCAAGCGCGCGCGACCGCATCACGCCGCCCGCGGCAGCTCGACGGTGCCTTTGCGCACGAGCTTCCCCCAGCCGCGCGCGCGGCCTTGCGCGGCCGCGAACACCGCCTTGACCACTGCCAGGTAAAGCACTTGTCGATATGCGAAGCGTTGCAGCAGCACCAGCCACGACAGCCCCTTCTCCTCGCCCGGCTCCATGAGGAGCGCCGCGATCCCCGCCAGCCAGTCGACCGCGAGGAACGCCAGATAATAAACCACGACCTGCTGCAGGCTCTGCATCGCGTACTCGGCACCGTGCTGCAGCTTGTTCCAGTACACGGTCGCGAGCGACCACGCGAACAACAGGTCTGCCACCGGCGCCAGGAACGGGAACACGAGCTGGAACACCCACACGTTCGGCAACGCCACGAAGCCCAATGCTCCGTAGCGCCGCCGGAACAGGGCGCCTCGGTGCTTCCAGGCACACTGCAATGTGCCGAAACTCCACCGGAACCGCTGGCGGGACAGCCCCGCCAGCGTGTCGGGCGCCTCGGTGTAGGCGATCGCGCGATCCGCATAGGCAATGCGCCAGCCGCGTCGCAACAGCGTGAGCGTCAGGTCCTGGTCCTCGGCCATGGTTTGCTCGCTGAAGCCGCCCGCCTCGAGCACCAGCTGGCGCCGCCAGGCACCCACTGCTCCCGGCACCACCGTGATGCAGTTCAGGAGCGAGAAGGCGCGGCGATCCAGGTTCTGGCTGGTCACGTATTCCACTGCCTGCCACCGCGTGACCAGGTTGATTCGGTTGCCGACCTTGGCGTTGCCCGCCACGGCGCCGACGCGGTCGTCGGCGAGCGGTGCGACCAGCGCCTCGATCGCCCCGGGAGCGAGCACGGTGTCGGCGTCCACCGCCACCACGATCTCGCCCTTCGCCTCGCGCACCCCGAGGTTGAGCGCGCTCGCTTTGCCACCGTTGGGTTTGCGCAGGACGCGGATTCTCGGATTGTTCTGGAACGCCCCAGCCACCACGTCGGCGGTGCCGTCGGGCGAGCCATCGTCCACCACGATGATCTCGAGCGGGTAACGCTGCGCCAGCAGCGACTGCACCGTGCGGACGATGACCTTCTCCTCGTTGTACGCGGGCACCACGACGGTCACATCGGGGCGCCAGACCGTGTCCACGAGGCGGCGCGCGAAGCCGTGCCAGCGCCGCTGCCGCAGCGCGAGGGCCAGCAGGACCACGAGCCGGCCGGCCCCGAGCGCCATCGCTACCAGAAACAGCGCGCGCAACCCCAGCTCCACCCAGCCGACCAGCGAAAACGACGTGAGCTCCACGAAGCGCCGCAGGGAGCCGTGGGGCGGCAGGGGCGCCATCGCTTCGTCGCGGGTCAACCCGGCGAGCGCCGTGACGGTGGTGAGCCGGTACCCGCGGGCCTTGAGCGAGTCGATCAGGGGACCGAGCGCCGTCACCGTCTGGGCGCGGTTACCGCCGCCGTCGTGCAGCAGGATGATGTTGCCGCGGTCGAGCTGGGCTAGACTCTCGTTGATGATCGTGGCGACTCCCGGCTGCAGCCAGTCGCCCGGATCGTCGCGTAATCCAACGGTCACGTAACCCAGGTCCTGGGCGATGGCGATAGGCTCGAGCTCGTTGGCCGTGGTGGGCTCGGCGTCCCCGAAGTAGGGAGGACGGAACAAGGCGGTGCGGCGGTTGAGGACGGCCTCGATCAGTCGCTCCGTGGCGGACAGCTCGTAGCGCGTGAGCCGGGGCCCCACGAACGCGAGGTTCGGATGCGTGAAGGTGTGGTTGCCGATCTCGTGCCCGTCGCGCAGCTCACGGCGCAGCAGCTCCGGGTGGAGCTCCGCGTTCTCCCCGATAATGAAGAACGTGGCCGTGGCGCCGCGTGACGCGAGCGTGTCGAGGATGAGCGGCGTCCAAGTCGGGTCGGGGCCGTCATCGAACGTCAGGGCGACGGCGTTCTTCTTCCGGCCGTAGCGCTGGATGACGTAAGTGGACGGCGTGCGCAGCACCGAGTCCACGACGATCGTTCCGGTGGCGTCGACCGCGATCGCGCGCCGGCCCAACGTCGGCTGCGCCACCATGCGCAGGATCTCGCCCGTGCCGATGAACTCGACGTCGTAGCCGATGCGAATGGTGTCGAGCGGGTCGGGGCTCGCGCGCACGCCGGCGTGGTCGAGCACCGACCAGAGCGACGGATCCTCGGAGCCGAGGCGCCACACGCTTACCCCGCGGACGGCGCGCGGCAGCGCGCGGCGCAGCTCGTTGTACGCCGTCACGCCGTCCAGGAACCACACGACGTGGCTCGTCGAGTCGAGGTCGTCCCACGCGAAGGTCGGATTCAGCGTCGCGCGGTCCATCGCCGGCGTGAGGTGATGGTCGCGCGCCAGCTGCATCACGTCCTGGAACGTCAGCTCCGTGGCGGACGCGGTGGTGTCGGACCATTCGTACCCGTACTGGCCCAGGCTGACGATCAGCTTGGCCGCCGGCACGAGCCGTAGCACCCGTGCGAGGTGGTGCTCGAACCACGGCTCGCTCGCGATCGGGCCGGGCTCGTCCGACGGATCGTGCTCGTCGTACAGCATGAGGAACAGGTAGTCGTCGATCGCTCCGTAGCGCGCCAGCGGCCACTCGAGGTCGTCCGCCGGCACGGCCTGCGTGACGAGGCGGTGGTCGCGCGCCAGCCGGATTTTCAAGGCTCGCAGGAATCGCAGCAGCGCGGGATGCGCCGTGCGCGGCACGTTCTCGAAGTCGAGGGTGACGCCCGCCAGGCCGTAGCGGGCGAGCGTGTCGGCGATGATCGCGATCGCGCGGCGTACCAGCCGCGGGTGACCGAGCAGCCGGGTGAGGGCGCGAGCGTCGAAGTCGTCGCCTGTGAAATTCGTGACCATGGCGAAGACCCGTACCGGCTGCTTGGCGCGGGCGGCTTCGACCAGCACGCGACGATCCACGCTGAAGCGGATCGGCACGGTGTCCACACCTTTGCCCACGAATCCCCATTCCGCCACGACCCAGTCGAGCGCGTCGATGTGACTGTGGAGCGAGGCGAGCGAGTTGTCGTCCCAGTTCACGTAGAAGCCGGCGGTGACCGGTGCCCCGGCGGGATCTGTCGGCCCGTGCGCAATCGTGCGCACGATCGGCATCTGGGCGTAACGCAGCGCCGGGGGCGCGGGATGGTCGTTCAGATAGCTGAGCAACCGCTGGCGGCTCGCGAGGCGCTCGCGCTCGGCGCGCACCGAGATGGGATGCTTGGGCACGGAGCGCGCCGCTCGCGGGGCGTGCCCGATCGAATCGGCGGCCGTTTGGACGAGCGGCAGAGTGGGGAGCACGGGCGGCACCAGCACCCCGGTGAGGACAATAAGGAAGAGCCCGGTGCTGACCACACCGGCGATGAGCGCACCCGCGCGGAGCCGCGCCCAGCGCCGGCCGCTGGGGTCGAGAAAGGTGGGTATTGGCTTGCTTGGCGTCACGACGTTCGGGCTCCCAGTCATAAAACGGGACGCCCCCCCGAGTGCCGGGAGCGTCCCGACGGTCAGTAAAGACTCGGGACTGGGGCACTCCGTAACCCTAGGAGCCGCGAGTTATGGCGGAACACCATGGTTAGCAACGACTTCGTCCTAGATGCTCAACCAACAGTTCAGCTTTACCAGCAGCACATTGGTGCGAACGTCGCCGAGCAGCTCCCCCTACTCCGTGTAACTTCTTATCGCTGGAATAATTCGGGACGTAGCGCAGCCCGGTAGCGCACCGAAAGACTAGACGCACAGACGCACAGACGCGTAGCGGTTCGCAGGAGTTAGGTTGCAGGAACGGTTTGTCCTACTCACTCGTCGCTGAACACCAACTGTGCGTCGGTGCGTCTTGCACCTGTTGGCTGTTCACGGGGTGGGATAAAGGCTAGACGCGTAGACGCACAGACGCGTAGACGCACAGTGGGTTGCAGAGGTCAGGTTCTAGGAGGTGTCGGTCCTACCCACTTACCGCTGACAACCATGGTGCGTCTGTGCGTCTTGCATCTGTTGGCTGTTCACGGGGTGGGGGTTTCCGGGGTTGGGCAACGGGACGTAGCGCAGTCCGGTAGCGCACCTGAATGGGGTGCGCGGGCGGCGAAGCGGCAGGTATTACCAAACGTTGTATCACGCGATGTTAGGGCGTCCTCGGGTAGTACGTCGCGTGTGAAAACCCCACCGAAAGCGCACGTTTTTACTCCAATTCTTACTCCACCAACGTAACCCTCGTCCACGCGCGTACGGGCGTGACGTTGTTTGTGCGGGACGGCTGGATTTGAACCCGGACGCCCTGAACCCCTCTGTGAAGCGGCGCCCCGCGTCAAGCCCCGTGTGAGCTCGGCGTCGTAGACTGCTGCCCTGGTCCCGCGCACTGCTCGAGGTGCTGCTCAGCCTTCTGTTCGCGCTCACGAAGGGCGCGCGAGGGCGCCGGCGCATGTGGGTGGTGCGAAGGAGCGGACGGCGCCAACTATGCGTGGGCCTCACCTGCGGCCATGGGGTTCAACGCGCTCGCCGCTCCCGATTCAGTCAGCTCGATACGTACGCGGTGGTGTAGCTGGCCCTAGCCCGCGCATGCCGTCCCCTCCACGGCCGCGATCCGCGGGCCGCGGATCCGGCTTGCGTCAAAGGGCACCCCGTCCCGCCACATGGCGTAGAGGATCCCCGCGAGCCGCCGCGCGAGGGCCACCACCGCAATCTTCTTCCCGCGCCGCCCGGCCACGCGGTGCGCCCAGGCCCGGAGCGCCGCGGCCTCAACCGACTTGGTCCGGAGCAAGCGCCAAGCGGCCTCGACCAACAGCCATCGCACGCGACTATTCCGCGCCTTCGTAATGGGCCCGACGTGGCGCTTTTCGCCCGAGCTCCGCTCGCCCGGTACCAAGCCCAGGTAGGCTTCGAACTGGTGCGCGGAGCGGAACCGCGTAATGTCGTCGATTGTGGCGACGACGGCGCTCGCGGTCACCGGGCCGATGGCCGGTGCCGTAGCGAGCCGCGCGACGAGGGGGTCTGTGGCCGCGAGCGTGGCGATGCGCCCATCGGCGGCGGCGATCTGCTCGTTCAGGGGCACCAGCACCGTGAACAGCGGCTGCAGCTCGGCCGCCAGCGCGGGGGACAGCGACAGGGCGCTGATGCGCTGGGCGACGACGTGACTCTCGCTGCTCGCCACCCGGAGGCCGTCGCGTCGCACCAGCGTCTTCGCCAACGCCACGTACCGGGTGCGGGTGCGGACGAGCGCGTCCCGCACGGCGAGCTCGGCGCGGACGTGGCGTCGCGGATCGGACAGCCGGTGGGCCAGGCGGTAGGCCCCGGTCTGGCACGCGTCCATCAGCGTCCGCGCATCGCGCCGATCGGTTTTGGTGCGCCGTGAGCGCGTGGCATACATCGGCGCGTAATTCGGATCAGCGACCAACACCTCGTGGCCGAGCGACTCCAAGTGCCGCGCGACCCACTCGCTCTCCGTACTCGCCTCGAGCAGGATCTTCGCCCGCGCCCGAGTCCCGAGCACCGCGGTGAAGCGCTCGCGGCTCGTGACGATCCGGCATTCCGTGATGGCCCCGTCCTGATCACAGAGGCAGAGCTGACTCTCGCGCTGGTGCAGATCCAATCCTATGATATCCATGGCGGCTGGCCTCCCGGTGGTGCGCCCCGTCGCAAAACGGTGAGCGCGTTTCCTTATTGTGGGGCACTAGCCTGCCACCACGTCACCGTGGAGGTCCAGCCCGCCGCTTCATACCAACTATGCGACTCATTAGGGATCCGAGTTGCGACACCGAGTGGCAATCACGCGAGGTCCTGGGCATCGGTGTCGTAACAGCGAACCCGAAGATCAACCGAGTGTCGTGAGAAACTCACAGCAAGACTCACAGCACCCGACCCCCTGAAAGTACCTCAGGGGGTCGGCTCTTCTTGCCTCCTGGCTACTCACAGCAAACTCACAGCACTCCACCCCTTGACCCTATACCTTGGTACAAGGTCTATCTTGTCCTCAGTCTCGAGGAGAGCTGAACGATGGCGCTGACGATCGGTCAGGTCGCGACCGCGGCCGACGTGAATATCCAGACGATCCGCTATTACGAGCGGCGGGGCTTGTTTCCGACACCAAAGCGTACAGCAGCCGGCTACCGGCAGTACGCCGACGAAGCGGTGGCGCGCCTCCGCTTCATCAAGCACGCGCAGGACCTCGGCTTCTCGCTGAACGAAGTCCAGGATCTGCTCGGCCTGCGGGTCCGGCACGGCGCGGCGTGT
This sequence comes from Gemmatimonadales bacterium, assembly GCA_035635735.1. Classification (GTDB taxonomy): domain Bacteria; phylum Gemmatimonadota; class Gemmatimonadetes; order Gemmatimonadales; family GWC2-71-9; genus AG41. Next base: position 10,575 of record DASQAM010000534.1, read on the forward strand.
GATGCAGTCGAGCGGAGAACCAGGCAGAAGATCGAGGTCGTGCAGCAGAGGATCCGTGACCTCCAGCGCATGAAGCGCACGCTCGAGCGGCTGGCCTCGGCATGCACCGCCCGACGGCCGACCGACGATTGCCCAATCCTGGAGGTCTTGGAAGACCATGGCGACATCACTCACTAGGACCGTACTCGCCGCCACCGGCGGTGTCGCCGCCGCCGTAGCATCGACGCTCTGCTGCGCCGGGCCGCTCGTCGCGGTCGCGCTCGGCCTGAGCGGCGCTGGGCTTGCCGCGACGTTTGAACCGCTGCGACCCTACTTCGTAGCTGGCACCGCACTCGCCCTCGGCTTCGGGTTCGTCGTCGTGCGCCGCGAGGAGAAGCGGGCGTGCGAACCGGGCACCTTCTGTGCCTCGCCGATCGTCCGCCGCCGGATGAAGTGGGCACTGTGGATCGCGACGATCGTCTCGATCCCGCTGCTCACATTTCCCTGCTGGTCGAGGTTCGTTCTTGGATAGGAGGATAACGGTGTCCGATTGCTCTGCGGCGGATCAACGCGATCTGACGCGCCGAAAGCCCGCGCGGTTCGTCCTCTGGCAGCTGCCCGTTTTCCTGTTCGTGGTCGGCGCCTTCGGCGGCACTCTCTGGCACACGATGCTATGGACGACGGCGCTCACCGTGGCGGGCACGGCGTGCATCGTCAACGCGGCCCGGTGCGGTCGCCTCCACTGTTACTTCACGGGTCCCTTCTTTCTGCTCGGTGCCATCGTCACGCTCTCCTACGGGTTGGGCGTCCTGCCGCTCGGGGCAAATCGTTGGGGCTCGATCGGCTTCGTGGTGGCGCTGGGAACTTGTTTCCTCTTCTTCGTTCCTGAGTGGCGTTGGGGGAAGTACGTCACGCGGGCTCGTCCCGCAGGAGGTTGATCATGTTGCCATCGGCGAAGGCCGGACTTTTCCTTGCCGCCGGTCTCACGGGTGCGGCGTTCTTGTGCCCGCTGTGCGGCGCGGGAATTCAGACTGCCGGCGCCCAGGCCGTGGGCGTCGTCGCCGCCCAGACTCCGGACACGGCCACCGTTCGCCTGCACATCTCCAAGATGACGTGCGGGAGCTGTCCCGCGACTGCGCGGCTCGCGTTGAAGCGACTCACCGGAGTGTACAGCGCTACCGTGACGCTGGACGACAGTCTCGGCGTCGTGCGCTACGACCCGCGGCAGGTCAACCCGGCCCAGATCGCCGCGCATCTGACCCGGCTCACCGGTTTCGGCGCCACGATCCTGCCGGACACGACGAAAACTTCGCGCAGCCCCGGGGACGACTAGGCGTAGCGGCAAGGAGAAACGCATGCACGACTCACGAGAACTGACCATCGAGGTCGCCGGCATGACATGCGACCATTGCGAGCGGTCCGTCGCGAAAGCGCTCCAGTCGGTCCCTGGAGTCCGCCAGGTACTCGAGGTGAGTCACGCGGATGCC
>DASQAM010000535.1:0-9615 GCA_035635735.1 Gemmatimonadales bacterium
GGTCGCGGTCGCCGATCTTCTGGCGGCCCCGTTCCGGTCCGAGGCGCTCGCAGCCGTGCTCGTGGACGCCCCCTGCTCCGCCACCGGCACGATGGCCCGGCACCCGGACGCCCGCTGGCGGGTGACCCAGCGGACGATTGCGCGAGCCGCGGCACGCCAACGGGCCCTACTCGCCGCGGCGGCGACGTTGGTCCGACCGGGCGGATTGCTCGTCTATGCGACGTGCTCACTCGAGCCGGAGGAGAATAGCGACATCGTGACCGAGTTCCTGGCGCGCCACCCCCAATTCGCCCGCGTACCGGCGGCGGGCGCGGTGCCGGCCGATCTGCTCACGTCCGCCGGCGACTTCCAGTCGCTGCCGCAGCGCCACGGGATGGACGGCGCGTACGCGGCGCGACTCGGCCGAGTGCGCTGATGCGGTTCCGCCGGCACATCCCGCCGATCCGGGAGTGGAAGCTCCCGGCGCTCGACGCGCTCGGCGCACGTCGCTGGGGTCTCGCGCTCCTCGGCGCCCTGCTCGGCGGCTACCTGACGGCGTACCTCCTCTTGTTCCCCGCGCCGCTGTTGCACGGACATGGCGTCGTGCCGCGGGTGTTGGGCCTGTCGCTGCAGGAAGCGTCGGACCAGCTCCGAAAAGCCGGTCTCCAGGTGCAGGACGGAGGCAGTGAGCCGCACCCCACGGCGCCCCAGGGCACGATCGTTTGGCAGGACCCGCCGCCCGGGGTGAGCGCTCCGGCAGGGCTACGAGTCACCCTGGTGTCGAGCGAGGGCCCGCCCAAGATTCCGGTACCGGATGTGGCGGGGCTGGACGGCGAGTTGGCCCGCCGTCTCATCGCGGCGGCGGGGCTCACGGTGGCGCAGGTGGAGTCGGTGCAGGCGGCCGCGCCGCCGGGCATCGCGATGCTCACGCGCCCGGCCGCGACCTCGGTGCTCAGTCCGGGGGCACCGGTGACGGTGGTCGTCAGCCGCGGAGCCCCAACGATCGCGGTCGCCGACCTGCTCGGCCTGTCGCAGGCAGACGCCCGCACCCGGCTCGAGCTCGATGGTCTCGCGCTGGGGACGGTGACCCGACGCCGGACGAGCGACGCGAACCCCGGGACAGTCGTGGGGCAGAAGCCGGCGGCGGGCACCTTGGCCGCACCCGGCACGGTCGTGGACATCGTCGTGGCCCGGAGCCCGTGATGACCAACGGCGCAGGAGGGGGCATTCGCATCGCCGCCAGCGTCTTGTCGGCGGACCTGACCCGGCTGGCCGGGCAGGTGGAGCAGGTGCTGGCCGGGGGCGCCGACTGGCTGCACGTAGACGTGATGGACGGGCGCTTCGTACCGAACCTCACGTTCGGGGCCAATATGATCACGGCGCTGCGGGGACTCACCGACAAACCGATCGACGTGCATCTGATGGTGGTCGAGCCCGAGCGCTACCTCGAGTCGTTCACGGCCGCCGGCGCATCCGTCTTCACCTTCCATCCGGAGGCGACGGTGCACGTGCAGCGACTGCTCGCGGCAGCGCGGCGTCAGGGCGTGCTCGCCGGGCTCGCGCTGAACCCCGGGTCGCCGCTGCTGCTCGCGGAGGAAGTCGTGGCCGACTTGGACCTGCTGCTCATCATGACCGTGAACCCCGGGTTCGGTGGACAAACCTACCTCCCCGCGTCGAACGACAAGATCCGCCGGGCGCGCGAGCTGCTCACGGCGCATGGCTCCCGCGCGTTCCTGGCAGTGGATGGCGGGATCTCTTCGCACACCATTGCGACCGCCCACGCGGCGGGGGCCGATACGTTCGTGGCGGGCAACGCGATCTTCGCGAGCAGCGATCCCGCCCGTGAAGTCCAGGACCTGCGGCGGCGCTGCCTGGTGACGGTATGACGGCACAGCGGCAATGGACCGTGGGGATCGGCGTGGTGATGGCGCTGGTGTTCGGCACCGCCCTGGTCATCAAGATTCGACCGCAGATCGATCTGCTCGGGGTCGGCTCCACGGCTCCTACGTTTCACGCCACCGACCTGCGGACCGGGCGCCCCACTACCCTCGCCGATTACCGCGGCAAAGTCGTGCTGCTCAACATCTGGGCGACGTGGTGCGAGCCGTGCCGCGTGGAGATGCCCTCGATGGAGCGGATCTACCGCCGGCTCGGGGTGGGCGGCGACTTCAGGATCGTGGCCGTGAGCATCGACGAGCAGGGCGATTCCGTGGTCATGTCGTTCGCGCGCGCGCTGGGGCTGAGCTTCGACATCCTGCACGACCAGCCGGCAGCCATCAAGGAGGCGTATCAGACCACCGGCGTGCCCGAGAGCTTCTTGATCAATCGCGACGGCGTCATCATCAAGAAGGTGATCGGCCCCTCGGAGTGGGACGGTCCCGTGAACGAGATCCTGATCCGGCGGCTGATCGATGACCGTCCGCGCTAGCCTCGGGCAGCTGTTCGTACGCAACTGGCCGATCAAGCTCGCGGCCCTGTTCTTCGCGATCATGCTGTACGTGGCAGTCGCGGCGCAGCAACCCCTGTCGCAGACCTTCGTCATGCGACTCGCGATCGCCATCCCGCCTGGCCGGACGGTGCGGCAACAACCCGCCGGCGTGACGGTGGTGATCGCCGGGAAGGGAAGCGAAATTCTCAAGCTGCGCTCCTTCCCGCGCGTGATTCGCAAGGTCATCCCGGACACGTTCTCCACCTCGCTGTGGCGGATCCAGCTCCAGGCCGCCGACGTGGAGTTGCCCAAGGGGATCGACGTGACGGTGGCCGATATTCGGCCGCGCGATATCGAGATCCTGCTCGACTCCGTGTCGCACAAGGACGTCCGGATCGTGCCGCGAGTGAAAGTCGAAGCCGAGTCGGGCTACGTACTCCGCGGTCTGTCGATCACGCCCAGCCTGGCGCGCCTGGTGGGACCGCAGCAGAGCCTCACCAAGCTCGACTCGGTGACGACGCTGCCGACTGTGATTTCCAGCGTGAGCGGTCCCTTCTTCCAGACCGTCCCCATCGACACCGCCCCCCTGGGCGTGGTCCGGATCTCACCCAAGACGGTGCGCATGGCGGGCGAAGTGACGGCGATTATCGAGCGCTCGATTGGCGGCGTCCCGATAACGACGGCAGCCTCGGGCTTCACCGGATTCCTCTTGTCCCCCGAGCGGGTGTCGGTGACGGTGCGTGGCCCGGCGTCGCGGGTGAACACGCTCACCCGGGACAGCGTGCGCGTCGTAGCGCACCTCGTCGGGAAGGCCGGGCCCGGCGGCTACGCCCGGCTCACCGTGAGCGGGCCCCCCGGCCTCGTGGCGCGCGCCGTACCCGATTCCGTGTCCCTCAAGCGGAAGGCCGGGCGTGGCTGACGTCGTTCTGGGAATCGAGACGTCCTGCGACGAAACGTCGGCCGCCGTGCTCGTGGGCGAGCGCCGGCACCCCGAGCTGGCCGGCCTCGTCATCCTCTCGCAAGACGTGCACCAGGTGTTCGGTGGCGTGGTGCCGGAGCTCGCCAGCCGGGCGCACCTGTCCGCCCTGCCGGCGGTGGTGGACCGCGCGCTCGCCGAAGCGGGACTCGCCTGGAGCGCCGTGGACGCGGTGGCAGTGACGCAGGGGCCGGGCCTCGTCGGCGCGCTGCTTGTGGGTGTGGTCTATGCCAAGGCCCTGGCCTATGCGGGAGACCGTGAGCTGATCGGCGTGCATCACATGGAGGGCCATCTGTTCGCGCCCGCGCTCGAGGATCCGGACCTGGCGCCGCCGTTCGTGGCGCTGCTCGTGTCGGGCGGCCACACGCTGTTGCTCGATGTCCCCGCCTGGGGGCGCTACCGTTTGCTCGGCGCTACGCGCGACGATGCCGCGGGCGAGGCGTTCGACAAGGTGGCCACGCTGCTCGGCTTGGGCTATCCGGGCGGCCCCGCGATCGAGCGGCTCGCGAGCCAGGGAGATCCCCGCCGCTTCTCGTTTCCGCGCCCGATGCGGGACGAGGGCTACGAGTTCTCGTTCTCGGGTCTGAAGACTGCGGTGCTGCGCGCCGTGCGGGCGAGCGACGATCTCGAACGCGACCGGCCGCATCTCGCCCGCGCCTTCCAGGACGCGGTGCTCGACGTGCTCGTCACCAAACTGGAGCGCGCGGTTCGAGCCACCGGCTATCGCACGGCGGTGCTGGGCGGCGGGGTGGCGTGCAACCGCACGCTCGCAGAGCTCGCGGCGCAGCGGCTATCCGGGCTCGCGCGGGTCGCGGTCGCGAGCCCACGCCTGAACACCGACAACGCGGCCATGATTGCCCGCGCGGGCTGGCACCGCCTGGCGTTGGGCGAGCGCAGCGACTGGACGCTGGACGCGCGCGCCGATCTCCCACTACCCGGTCTCGAGACCGTGGAAACTCCGCAATCCGCAATCCGAAATCCGCAATCGACATGACGATCTACCCGCTGACATTCCAGCTGGGCCCGCTCACCATCACGGGCTACGGCATCATGATGATGGTCGCCTTCCTCATGGCCGGCTGGGCAATCCAGGTCGATCTACGGCGCCGCGGCATGAACGAGGACTACGCCGCCGATATCGTGTTCGCGGCCGTGGTCGGAGGGATCGTCGGGGCCAAGATCTGGTACGTGCTGCTCACCGGGGAGTGGGACGCCTTGTTTCGGCGCGGTGGGTTCGTGTGGTACGGCGGGTTTCTCGGAGGCGTAGCGGCGGTCCTCGGGCTCGGCTGGTGGCGGCGCGTGCCCGGGCGCTGGGCGATGGAGCTCACCGCCGCGCCGCTCGCGCTCGGCTACGCGCTCGGGCGCGTGGGCTGCTTCCTCGTAAACGATGACTACGGCATCCCGTCCACGCTGCCCTGGGCGATGACGTTTCCCGCAGGGCTGCCGCCCACGACCGTGGGGAACCTGACGCAGATGCACGTCCGCTTCCCCCCGGGGGCGGATCCCGCGCAGCTGGTGGCGGTCCATCCTACGCAGATCTACGAGACCGTGCTGATGATGCTCGCGTTCTGGTGGCTGTGGCGGCGGCGCGAGAACTCGCACGCCGTCGGCTGGCGGTTCGGCGTCTACCTCGTATTGGCGGGCGCGGAGCGGTTTCTGGTGGAGGTCGTGCGCGCGAAGGACGACCGGCTGCTGGGGCCGTTCACGCTGGCGCAGCTGACCAGTGTCCTCATGATGGTCGCGGGCATGTGGGTGATCGGGTGGTTGCGCGAGCCAGAGGCCGCGCCGGTAGTGCCGCCTGGGCTCATGGGAACGACGGCCGCCGACGATCTGGCTCGGCGTCATTGAGCCGGTTGCGGTGGAGCCACACGACCGCGACGAGCAGCAGAACGATCAAGAGGAACTGGAGCGACAGAGACTGGACGGTGGGGTAGATGCCGAGCACCGGAATGCGCGGCGCCCACTCGACCACGCTCGTGCCCAGGATCCCCGACTCCTGAAGGTCCGCGATCCCCTTGCCCGCGAACACGAAGGCCATGTAGTAGAGCATCGTGCTCGTCACGGCGAAAAACGGCTTGAGGGGCACCTTCATCCCGAAGCGGCTGATCGCGACGTAGACGATCACGAGCGCCACGCCCCCGAGGAGAATGCCCGCCGCCACCGGCCCGGCCGCTGACGCACCGCCCGCCGATCCCGCCGACGTCAGGAGCGCCTTGTAGAACAGGATCGTCTCGAAACCCTCCCGATACACGGCGAGAAACGCCACCGAGGCGAGGGCGAACCCCGAGCCGGTCGAGAGCGCCTCTTCCATCCGGCCCTTCACGAACGCATTCCACTTCGCCACTTCGATCTTCGACAGCAGCCAGTAGCTCACGTAGAACAACACCGCGGTGGCGAGCAGCATGGTGACACCCTCGAGCGCTTCGCGCTGGCCGGGCGTGATCTCGAACAGCAGCTCGACCACCGCGGCGGTGACGAGGCTCGCGCCCACCGCGGCCCAGGCGCCCTGCGCCACGTGGCGCCGGCGCTCGACCGCGCCCGCCTTCGCCAGGAACGCCATCAGCGCCGCAACGATCAGGATGGCCTCGAACCCCTCGCGCAGGAGGAGCACGAACGATTGCAAGAGAAGATTCGCGCCCGAGCTCCGATCGGCGACCAGCCGCTCGGCCCGCTCGAGCCCCGCCAGCAGCCGGGCATGAATCGCATCGAGCTCCTCGGGTCCCGCACCCGCGCCGGCCCGGGCGCGCAAGCTGGCGAACGCGTCTTCGAGCTCGCTCGCGAGCGCGGCGTTCCTGGCGCGCACGTCCGTCTCCACCTGCTCGAAGGTGAGGTACGCATCGAAGGCGATCTTGTCCGAGCGCAGCGCCACCGCCGAGTCCAACTGGCGCCGTAGGGTGGAGAACGTCGCGGCCGCAGGCGATGTCTGGTGCCGCTGTCGCTCTGCCGTCGGCATGACGCGGAGGAACGCGACGAGGCTCGCCACCTGGCCCGAATCGAGCGTACGGGCAAAGCCCGGCATGGGCGTCCCCGGACGGCCCTGCAAAATGAGCCGCGTGAGCTCCTGGTCGGTGAAGCGCCCGAGTACGGCGAGGTCCGCGAGCGCCGGCGGTCGCACGGAAAGGGACTTCGCGAGCGGGCCGTCTCCTCCCCCGGTGGCGCCATGGCACGATGCGCACTGCGCCGCGTAGAGCCCCTCGCCTTCGCGCACCATCGCGTCGTCGGCGCGGAGCGTCGCGACATAGCTCGCGACCGCCCACCGGTCCTCGGGGGAGAGCGTCTCTTCGAACTGGGGCATCGCCGTGCCGGCGACCCCGATCGTGAGCTTCCGATACACGTCTACGGGGGACACGGAGCTCATGGCCGCACCGTCGGCGAGGCTCGCGGGCGGCGGTCCCTGGAGCCGGCGCGCCTTGGGCCCGTCACCCCGGCCCGTCGCGCCGTGGCACTGCACGCACTGCTCCTGAAACACCGCCGCGCCGCGGGTGAGCGACGGCGGCCGCTGCGGATACGGATCGAGCGCACCCCCCGCCGCAGCGGCGATCCGCTGAATCAGCGTTCCCGCCCGTTGGGACAGGGAGTCGGGCGGTGCCACGCGATCGATCATCGCCTCCAGGCGGGCGAGGTCCGAGTCGGCCACGGCCCGGACGGCGCGGGGCAAGGACGCCACGTCCAGGCGCGCCTGCTCGAGGAACTGTCTCGCCTCCGAGACCTCCTCGGGCACGGTCACGCGACCGCCGCGCGGGGCGACCCCCATCGCGTACTCCTTGGCGGCGAGCGAGGCCGCCGCCACGATCCGCCGGGACACCGACAACGAATCCGTCGCCTGGCCCGCTGCGGGGGCGACCAGGCAGGTGCTCAACAGCAAGCCAAAGAGGGGCTTACAGTAGATGGGAATGATTCTCAATAAGGAGGTTTCAAATACTAGAGTAAACTAGTCGGGAATTCAAGCTGACGGATCACCCCCGCTCGAGCACGACCACGGCCACGGCCGCCTGATGGGTATGTGAGAGCGACAGGAGCACCCGCTCCACCCCGAGTTGCTCGGCCCGCGCCGCAGCGAACCCGGTGAGATGAACATCGGGACGGCCGTCGGGGGCGCGGATGACCTCGATTTCCCGCCAGCCGATTCCGCGGGCCGCCTCGCTTCCCTGCAGCGCCTTGTAGACCGCCTCTTTGGCGGCGAGCCGCACCGCCACGTGGGTGGCCGGGTCCGGACGGCTCTCACAGTAGGCGCGCTCGGTCGGCGTGAGTAGGCGCTCGAAGACGCGCGATCCCTTGTCGGCGATGATGGCGGCAACGCGGGACACCTCGACCAGATCGACACCGACGCCGATCGCGGTCACGGCCCGCCGCTCAGAAGCCGAGGCGAGCCGCGAGCCATGCGGGGGCAGGGAGGTAGCCGCCCAGCACCAGTCCGAGCCATACCAGCGCCACGGCGAGCGGCGTCCACAGCGCGACCAGCGGCCAAAGCGAAGGCCGCCAGCGCGCAACAGCGTTGATCTCGTCGGCCCAGCGACGGTACTCGTCGGCAACCTGCGTCTCGAGTGCGAGCCACGCGGCCTCGAGACGGCGCGCGGCAGTGCGGAGCGCCTCCTGCCACTCCGCGTGCGCCGCCTTGTCGAGAACGCTGGCCTCGCGCACGCGCGTGGCGACCGCATCGAGCGCATCGAGCGCCGCCACGAGCGGTTCGCCGCCGGCGGCCAACCGGGCGGCGATCGCCCGCTTCTCAGGGCCGGTGAGGAGGCGGCGGCGGCGCAATCGTCGCGGCATACGAACGCGGCGCGCGGCCCGCTCGATCTCCCCGCCGAGCGCGGCGGTCACGCGCTCGCCTGCCCGGCGCACCGCCGCTTCCCACGCGCCCAGCCAGGCGCGCCGGCTCACCGCGTCGAGCACGCGGTCGCGATCCTCGCGCGCGGCGGCAGCCCGGGCTTCGCCGCCCAGCTCTATCACGCGCGTCGCGAGCTCTTCGCGAATGTCGTCGAGCGGTACCCACGGCTCCTCCAGGCGGCGGGGCACGAGTACCCGGCCCAGCGACGGCGCGAGCTCGGGAACGCGCAGCGGCATGGGAATCTTCACCGACGCGCTCATCGTGCGAGGAGGGCGGCCCGACCCGTACGAGCCTCGTACTGGGCCACGAAATACGGCAGCGACTCGGGAAGAAAGCGGTCCCGGGCGAGGCCCGTCGCCGCGATCGCGCGCTCGACCTCGGACGGCTCGCCTTCGACCTCGAGCAACACGTCCATCGCCGGATACCACTCGAGGCGCAGCACGGCCTGGGCGAGTCGATACACCTCAACGCGACGGTCGATGCGCACCGACACCGCATACCCCAGCTGCTCGAGGATGGTCACCACCGAGTCGGGGGCCGCAACGCGAGCCTCCGCTTCGGCGCGGTGGCGGTACCTCCCGCGTTGCGAGGGCGGCCCCTTCCACCCCAACACGCCATAGGCCGGACTGCCGTCGGCCGGTCGAAACTCTCGCAGCCGCAGCACCTGATCGCGCTTCGTGAGCGTACGGCCCCGATCGAACCGTCGGTCGATCATGTCGCCCCGAAAGTCGAGCGTCGCGCCCGCGCGCGCCAGCGCGGCGCGCAGCCCATCGGGATCGTCGACCCGTGCCTTGACTTCCAGCTCGTCCGCCGGAGAGGCCAAGAGCTGGCTCACGCGAAGATGGCGTCGAGCACGGCGGTCGTGTCGACCAGGGTCTCGAATACATACGTCGCACCGGTCGCGCGGAGGGCGGCGACGTCGTAGGAGCCGGTGGCGACCGCGACGCTGCGAGCGCCGATCGGCGAGCCGCACGCCACATCGTCCGGGGTGTCGCCCACGATGATCACGTCCGATCCCGTGAAGGTCGCGCCCATGAGGGCCACCGCGCGACCGGCGGCGACGGCGGGGAGCTCGGCGCGCCGGGCGGAGTCCGAGCCGTACGCCCCGACGCGAAAGCGTGCGGGGTCGAGTCCGCCCGATCGGAGCTTCAGGGCAGCTCCCGGCGCGACATTTCCCGTGAGCAAGCCGACGAGCGCGCGGCCCTGGGCCTCGTGCGGCTCGAGCGCCGCGAGCAGGTCGGCGATCCCCACCATCAGCCGCGTCGTTTGCGTCGGCCGCTCGAGCTCGGTGCGGAGATGCTCGACGTACCGTCGGCAGACCGCCTGGATCACGGTCGCGTTCTCCGCGCCCGAATGCCCCGCGAGCGACAGGAGATCCCGCACGATCTGCGGATCGGTCTTCCC
>DASQAM010000536.1:0-6517 GCA_035635735.1 Gemmatimonadales bacterium
CAATCTCGCGAGCGACGAGGCGGCGCTCGAGGCGGTCATGGCGGCGATCGAGGCCGCCGGGCTCGAGCCCGGGAAGGACGTCGCGATCGCGCTCGACCCCGCGGCGTCAGAGCTCTACCAGGAAGGGAATTACGTCTTCAAAAAGAGCGGCGCCGGCACCAAGTCATCGGACGAGATGATCGCGTTGTACAAGGGCTGGATCGACCGCTACCCCATCGTGTCGATCGAGGATGGGCTGGCCGAGGACGACTGGGCCGGATGGGCGAAGCTCACGGCGGCGCTGTCCGCCCGGGTGCAGCTGGTGGGCGACGATCTCTTCTGCACCAACATCGAGCGGCTGGATCGCGGGATCGAGGAGAACGTCGCGAACGCGATCCTCATCAAGCTGAATCAGATCGGATCGCTCACCGAAACGCTGCAGTGCATCGCGCACGCGCGCTCCAACGGCTACGGCGCCGTGATCTCGCACCGCTCCGGCGAGACCGAGGACACCTTCATCGCCGATCTCGCGGTGGCGACCGGCGTGGGGCAGATCAAAACCGGAAGCGCCTCGCGCACCGACCGCGTCGCGAAGTACAACCAGCTGCTGCGCATCGTCGAGGAGCTGGGCGACACCGCGTACTACCCCGGCCGGCATTTGTACGGACTGTGACGCGCGCCCGGCTGATCGCGGTCGCCGCGGCGGTGGTCCTCGCGGGATTGGCCTTTCAGGCGGGTGAGTACGGCATGCTCGACTGGCTCAAGCTCCGTAGCCAGCTCGCCGAGGAGCGCCGGGCCGTGCGGGAGCTCGAGCGCCAGCTCGACTCGCTGCAGCGCCTGGCGCACGCGCTCGAAACCGATCCCGCCGCTCAGGAGCGCGCGGCGCGCGAGCAGTTCGGCATGATCCGGAAAGGCGAGCTGCTGTATCGGCTGGTACCGAAGGTGGACGCGGGCGACGAGAACCCCGCACCCACCCCGCGGTGAGTGCGGCCTAGCTTCCTCCCACCATGATGGCCAGGCTGATCGCTTCCAGCGTTTCGCTGCCGCGCGCGCGTACCGCGGCGTCATCCAGCCGATAGGAAAGGCGCAGCCAGAACGGCCGCTGCGGCGGTCGATACACAACGCCCGCCTCGCCTCCCTGCACCCGGCCGGCGCCCGCCACCAGATTGACGTCCGAGGACCAGGCCCGCCAGAGCTCGACGTAGCTCGTCAGACTCGCCGTCACGATCGGCGCCTCCACGCGGGCCCGGGCCTGCCAGAACACCCAGCGCTCGGTGAGCGTGTCCGTGACGTACGCTCGCACGAACGGACCGACGCTCATTTCGAGCCAGGGGACAGGCCGCGCGGCGACCACCAGCCGCCCTTCGATCAGATCGCGCTTCACAGTCTGATCGGCCGTCTGCAACGTCCCGCTCGAGAGCCCCAATCCCAGGCTGAACCCGTTGAACAGCACTCGGCCTTCGCCGCCGAACATCGGCCCGCGCAGCCGAACCGGACCGACCGCCCCCGCCGCCGTCGTGTCGTTCCGCACCCACACGAAGCCGGCATCTCCGCGGAACGCCAGGGTCGACCGGCCCTGCGAGTGAGCGGCGGCAGTCGCCACGAGCGTCAGCATTCCGATCGACCCGATGGTCTTCATGGGGATCTCCGGTCCGCGATGGTCTCGGGTCCAGCGCGGACCACCAGGCGCGTCGTGCGGAGGCGGGCGGAGTTCTCGGCCCGCACCGCGTCGAGTTTTTTCTTCCAGGCGTCGCGCTGCGACGCGTTGGTGCGCGCGTTGGCTTCGAGCACGCGGGGCTTGCGAGCGAAAAAGCCCACGAATCCGGCGACGCCGATGGTCGCGCCCACGGCGAAGCGCGCGCCCGACGCATCCTTGCCCGGGGCCACGATCGAGGGGAGCGCGACGGCGGCAGCTCCGGCGACGAGTCCCGCGGCGAGCGAGCGGAAGGCCGGACCGCCCGACGTCCGCTCGGGCAAAAGGGTCGGCTCTAGAGGCCAGGCCAGGGTATCCGGCATCACCTTCTTGACGTCGAGCACGACTTGGCGCGCTCGCGGCCCATCTGCAGTGGGGATCCGCGGCGTCACCTGCAGGATGTAACGGCCGTCGTCGGCAGGATTCCCCCCCGCGGTGAGCCCGTCCCACTTCACGAGGAGGCTATCGGCCACCGGGCCCCTGTACAGCTCTCGAACGGGCGTTCCGTCTTCGTGCGCGAGGGTGACTACGACGTCCGCGAGCGAGCTCGCGAGCACTCGGGCGGGCAGGCTGTCGCTCCGTGTGCGCAGCTCGGTCACGGGCGGTACCGCGACCGCGATCGCCCTGGTGGCCCGGCGGACTTCCTGAAACAGATTCGTGACCTGGGGCGGGAAGATGAGCTCGTCCGGCCGATAGCGCGGGTTGAGCAGGACCAGCTGTCGGAACGCGGCCATGGCGGAGTCGCGCCGACTCCGGAACAGCTCCGTCGCCGCGAGATACGTGAGTGCCTTCGCCCGCAGCGAGTCGGGCAGTGCCGCGGCCGAATCGTGAACGAGGCTCCGCTCGAGCAGGGCGGCCGCGGCATCGTACTCCAGGGCCTGGTAGCGCCGCACGCCTTGTCCCAGCAGATCGCTCGCCGACTGCGCGCGCACCAACCGTGCTCCGCAGACCAGCAGCGACAGGGCGAGAACCAGTGACGTGCGCAGCACGATTAGCGTTCCACCAGCGCGATGTCGGTGATGCGCAGCCGCTGCCCGGGCGCCACGTCGATCATGCGGTCGTACGGCCGGTAGCCATCGCGCTCCACCCGCAGCCGGTGCCGACCGGGCCCAACCGTGCGGTCGATCTGTGGAGTGTTCCCGATGGGCTGACCATCGAGATACACGCTGCCCCACGGGATTGCGTTGACCGACAGGAGACCGGGTTCGACGAGCCGCTGGTCCACCACCGGCGGAGCGGCGGCGGGCGGCGGCGTCCAACGCCGCACGACCGCGGCGCGCTGCGTGACTGTGGGACGAGTCGGGCGCGCGGGTGGCGGTGTCGAGGATGAAGGCGCCACCGTGTCGCGGTTCTCCCTCGGCGGTGCCGGTGCAACCTCGGGCCTGGGCGCCGGCGCGCCGGCAACCGGTTCTCGTTCTCGGCTGCCCGACGCTGGGATCGAGGAAATACCGAGCCACGCGGCGCCGCCGCCCAGCAGGACCAGGAGGCCGGCGCCGGCGGCAGCGATCCGTCCGCCGAGCGGCTTCGCGGCAGGGTCGGCGTCGGCGTCGACGATTACGACTGGAGAGCCCGCGCCCCGCTTGCGTGGGTTCGCGCCAAACCACGTCGTGCGGGCGTCCGGCCGCGTGCCGCCGAGGGCCGCGACGAAGTCGATGACGGTGGGGAACCGCTCGGCTTGGCGACTCGAGAGCGCGCGGCGCAAGGCCTGCGAAGCGTGCAACGGAAGTCCTGGAAGGCCGTCGTCCGCTGGAAGCGGATCTTCACCGAGCGGCGTCCCCGTGAAGCAGTGATACGCGATCGCCGCCAGTGCGCGCTGATCGGCGCCGGTCGGCGGCTCGGTGGCGCGGGCACCGTCGGGTGCCGCGTCGACCAGCCCCCGCATGGCGAAGTCGCCTACCAGGACCCACTCGTTGGCTTCCACGATAATGGAGTCCGGGGTCAGGGCGCCGTGGGGCACGCCGCGGCGGTGCGCGTAGTCCAGGGCGCTCGCGACCTGCTCGAAGATTCGCAAGCAGGCCGAGCGTTCGAGCGGTCCGCTCACTTGCAGCATGCTCGCGAGCGAGCGGCCTTCGACATGCTTGGTGGTGCACCACAGGAAATTCTCCGTGGCGCCGTGACGGTAGACCGGGACGATGTGCGGGTGATCGAGCTGCGCCGCGGCCTCGGCTGCGGCGTGGAAGTGATCCTCCGCCGGACCGACCTCGGCGCGTGGCAGGACCTTCACGGCCAGCACCCGCTCGTCGGCGTCACGGGCCAGGTAC
This sequence comes from Gemmatimonadales bacterium, assembly GCA_035635735.1. Classification (GTDB taxonomy): domain Bacteria; phylum Gemmatimonadota; class Gemmatimonadetes; order Gemmatimonadales; family GWC2-71-9; genus AG41. Next base: position 3,934 of record DASQAM010000536.1, read on the forward strand.
ACGATCGGGCCGGGTGGCCGCTCGAGCAGGCTGTCGATCCGGAACTCGGCCGCCAGCTCGCGCCGCGCGTCCAGCTCACTCGGCTCGGGTGTGGGTGCTTCCGCGACGGCCACGGTCGCGCCGGAGTAGCCGCACAGCCAGCAGGTAGCGGCGGCGTCGGACAGCTCGCTCAGGGTGCAGCGGGGGCAGCGCATCAGGGCCCCGTGACCTTGAAGGGCGCACTTTGGGCGCTGGCCAGCGCGGAACTGCTCGCCACCAGGGTGTAGTCGCTGACCCCCGGCTGATCGATGCTCAGGTCAGTGAATGTGGCGATGCCGTTCACGGCGGCGACGTCCTTCGTTCCGCCCAATTGGGCGTTTCCGAGCAGGCTTCCGTTGTGGCCGATGGCGATCGAGATCGTGCCGCTGAAGGTCGTGACGACTCTGTCCTGGTCGTCCTCGGCCGCGACCCGCACGGGAGGCGCAATCGGTGCGCCCGTCGCGGCATCGCTCGGCTGCGTCAGGAAGATCAGGTGGGTCGCCGCGGGGGGACCCCCGCCTCCGCGGGACGCCGCGCCGCCGCCGGAGCTGTTGAAGAGCTTGTCGAAGTGACAGCCGGCGACCAGCGCGGTCAGCAGGATAACTCGTAGCGCTCTCATTGGCTGCTCTACAAGCATGCAAGCGTCGCACCGCGTCGGTGCTGCTCAATGAGGCTGGTTAGGCCAAATCTCTAGGGTCCGCTGGCGGCAGATGTTGGATCGGCGCAACGGGTGTATCGGGCACTCTACGGTTCGGAGGCGCACCTTGCGTTCTGCGGGGTCGCCACTCCCGCCCCCGTAGCGGGCTCGCTAAGTTCTTCCCGACACTTCGGCGGCGTAGCTCAGCTGGTTAGAGCAGCGGAATCATAATCCGCGGGTCGTCGGTTCGAGTCCGACCGCCGCTATCAGAGCCAACCCCTGCGAACGCCCGGGGTTGGCTTTTTCCTTGACCTACCCTTGACTGGCTCCCTCCACATTCACGCCATCTCACGACCGGAGATGGGAATGCGCCACGCCACGCTGTTGCTGGTTGGACTCTGGGTCCTCGCGCCTGCCGTCGCCGCGCAGGACACCCTCAAGATCGACCCAGGCGAGCGCGTGCGCCTCACGCTTGGGTCTGGCCGCAACACCGTGGGCGTGCTCGTGACCCAGGACCGGGATTCGCTGCGCATCCGGCCGCGGCCGGATGCTCCACCCGTCGCCTTCTCCCGAGGCGGTATCGCCGGCGTCGAAGCGAGCCTGGGCCGCCACGGCCACGCCGGCACCGGCGCGCTCGTGGGGCTGGTGGCCGGGGTCGCGGCTGGCGCGGCCCTGGGGGGGAGCTGCTCGGGCGACTTCCTCTGCCCCGGCGCGGGCGCCGGCGCCTTGCTGCTCGGCGGAACCGGCCTCCTGTTCGGCGCCCTCGTCGGCGTCTTCGTTCGCAGCGAGCGGTGGGAGCAAGTCTACGACAACCGGGTCCAGGTCGGCTTCGCGCCGCCAGGAAGGGGACTCGGCGTAAGGCTATCCATCAGGCTCTGAGCAGCGGCCCCGCACGGGGCCAGCTACTTAGGCTCCGAAATACCACCGCACCAGCGCCGTCGCGTTCGTCCCCAGGTCATGCCCTTTCACGTCCGTGGCGGTGAACGTCGCAGGGCCGCTCTGGGTCCAGGATGGCGTTCCGCTGTGAAGGTAGCCGAGTCCGACCTCGCCACCGATGCTCAGACGCGAAAACAAATGTTCCCCGCCGACCACCATGTTGGCGTACCAGCTGGTCTGCGTCTCCGCGAGCGAGGAGCTCGACGACCCGTCGGTGACACTGCGGCGCGTCCACGCGAGGCCGATGCGCGGCCCGTAGTACAGGATGGTCGGTCCGTCACCGGGCCGTTGCGTCCCGAGGAAGCCGACGCCGAGCAGGAGCACTCGGGTCGATCCGGACACGCCGCTCCCGGGAGACGACGGATTGGCCGGCACCTCGTCAAACGAGCTCGTGTGCCAGCCAATCTGCGGCTCCAGCCGGAAATGGCTGCCGAGGTTCAGCGGAACGAACACGTTCAAGGCGCCGGCGAGCTGCCCGGCGGGGTTCGCGATAGTAAACGCCATTCCAACGCCCGCCTTGGGGGAATACACCTGGCTGTCGGCAGTGGCCCGGCAGACGCCTAGGATCCCCAGCGCAATTCCGATCGCTCTCATGATCGCCTCGCAAGCGTGAGTGAGCGGGTGGCGTACCACCCTCAGTGTCCGCTAACCGGCTGAGACTACCAATCGCACCGCGATCACTCGCGGCCCTGCAATTCCTTCCACACCACCGGTCGGATGTCGCGCGAGCGCTCCGCGGCGTATGCCTGCGCCGCGCGCAGCAGCGCCTCGTACTCGCCCCGCCACTCCGGCGGCATGTTGGCGCGGAAATGAGCGGCCGTCATGACCGCGCCCGTCGCGCGGCTCGCGGCGCCGTGACCCACCTCGACCACGTCGCCCAGGAAGCAGGTGGAGCTCCCGGTATCCATGACGTTCGCCACGCGGCACTCGAAGTGCGCGTAACACTCGTCGAGCACGGGCACGCCCAATGTGCCCAGCCGGTGCGGGACGCCG
>DASQAM010000537.1:0-2452 GCA_035635735.1 Gemmatimonadales bacterium
GATGAAGGACCAACAGCTGGGCGTGTTCTTCCTGCGGACCACGGGCGAGGACCCGCCGCTCACGCGCGCCGATGCCCAGTTTTCGGAGACGGTGATCCGCACGGCGGTCGCGGCGATCGAGAAGGCGTACGATTTCGAAACCGCGGTATCGGACAAGAAACGGCTCGAGAAGCTCGCGGCGACGGACGCGCTCACCGGCTGCTTGAACCGCCGCGCCCTGTCGGAGGAGCTCGCGGCGGAGCTCGACCGCGCGCGGCGGTACAATCTCGCCCTGACGATCCTGCTCGCCGACATCGACCGGTTCAAGCTGGTGAACGACACGCGCGGCCACATTGCCGGTGATTCGGTGCTGCGCCAGGTCGGCGAGATCCTGCGACGGGAGGCGCGGTCGGTGGACCTGGTCGCCCGCTACGGAGGAGAAGAGTTCGTCGTCGTGATGCCCGAGACGGCACTCCACGGCTCCGCCATTTTCGCCGAGCGCCTGCGGCGGCGCGTGATGCGCCACGATTTCGCCGACCCGGGGGAAGACCCGCTCAACCTGACGATCTCGATCGGGCTGGCTTCCTTCCCCGACGACCGCGTCTCGAGCGCCGACAGCTTCGTGGCCCTCGCCGACCAGGCCCTCTATCGCGCGAAGAACGAAGGGCGCAACTTGGTGCGGCAATGAGCGAACGCCGCTGTCCCAAGTGCGGGACCGTGTACGCCGACAGCGCCCGGTTCTGCCCCCGCGACGGCAACATGCTCGTGGAGGTGCAGGCCAAGGCCGCGACGCCGCGGCCCGCTCCCGGCCCCCCCTCGCAGGGCGGCACCGCGGTCCGCACGCCGCCGCAGGCGAAGCCGGGGCTCGATCGCGCCTCCTCCCTCCTGGGAGAGGTGCTCGACTCGCGCTACCAGGTCCAGAAGAAGCTGGGCGAAGGGGGCATGTCGTTCGTCTACCTCGCCCGTGAGGTGTCGACCGGGCACGACGTGGCGATCAAGGTGCTCTCCCCCAAGCTCGCCACCGACCGGAGCTCCGTGGAGCGGCTGCGACGCGAGGCCGGGCTCGCCATGCGACTCGAGCACCCGAATGTCTGTCGCATCCTCCGCCTCGGCGAATCCGAGGACGGGCTGATCTATCTGGTCATGCCGTTCCTGAAGGGCGAGCTGCTCTCGGACCGCGAGGTGAAGGGTGGGCCGATGGCGCTCGCCGCGGGGATCGACGTGCTGCGGCAGGTGTGCGCCGGGCTGCACCACGCGCACGAGTTGCAGATCGTACACCGCGACTTGAAGCCCGAGAACATTATGCTCGTGGCCGAGGACAACGGCCGCGAGCGTGCCGTCGTCATGGACTTCGGCCTCGCGAAGGAACGCCGCGCCGATCCGGCGATCGCCAAGCTCACCGCCACCGGCATCATCCTCGGGACGCCGGAATTCATGAGCCCCGAGCAGATTCGGGGCAAGCCGCTCGACGCCCGCTCCGACCTTTACGCCCTCGGGATCGTCGCCTTCGAAATGTTCACGGGCAAGCTGCCATTCCAGGGGCGGAACGCACAGGAGATGATGATCGCCCGGCTGCGCGGCCAGCCGCAGAAGCTGCGGCAGCTCCGGTCCGATCTCTCCGAAGGCCTGGAGAGCGCGCTGGCCCGGGCGATGGAAGCGAATCCCGACGCGCGCTACAACACCGCGCTCGAATTCGCCGACGCGCTCACCGCGTCCCACACCGGCGGTTTCCTGTCGAAGATCAAGGAGAAGCTGAAATAAGGCGTTTCCCCGCCTTCGATCCGCCCGAGTACGTCGACTGGAAGCCGGACTCCGCCCTCGTGCGCGGCTTCCGGGAGACGATCGAGCGGGATCCCGAGCGGGCCGCCGTCGTTGCCGGTCTCGCGGTCGAGACCAGGCTCGGGCTGTACGCCGGACTACTGCGCGCGCGGCTGCACGACATTCAGCTGAAACGCTGGGTGCGCACCGGCGTCATCTCCAAGGCGTGGCTCGGGACCGGGGAGGAAGCCACGACCGTGGGTCCCGTGCATGCGCTCGAACGCGGTCGCGACGTGGTCGCCCCCATGATCCGGAACGCCGCGGCCTGCTGCGAGCTGGGGCTGCCCGTGAGCGACATGCTCCGCGCCTATCTCGGCAGCGAGGACTCACCGGCACGCGGCCGCGACCTCCACGTCGGCGCCTGGGCGCAGGGCGTGCTGCAGCCCATCTCGCACGTGGGCGATATGGTCCCGGTGACCACCGGCATCGCGCTCACGTTCAAGATCAGGCGGGAGCCGCGCGTCGCCCTCACCTGGGTAGGCGACGGCTCCACCAAGACCGCGGCGGCGCACGAGGGCACGAACTTCGCCGCGGTCCAGAAGCTCCCTGCGATCTTCATCATCCAGAACAATCAGGTCGCCCTCGGCACCCGACTCGACCAGCATCACCTGCCCGGCAACTTCCAGGACTGGGCGGCGAGCTACGGCATCGCGGG
>DASQAM010000538.1:0-6067 GCA_035635735.1 Gemmatimonadales bacterium
GTCCACGTCGTTGCGGTACCGGCGCCGGAACTCCGACATCGTGCGTGCGTGAATCGATTCGATGACTTCGTTGATGAACTGCTCGGCGCCGAAGTAGTGCACGCGCGTGCCCGGGTACTTGGTGAGCACGGCATGGGCGACCGCCTGCATCAGATGCGTCTTGCCGAGTCCCGTGGCGCCGTAAATGAAGAGCGGGTTATAGGTCTTGCCGGGGGCTTCCCCGACCGCGTGGGCGGCGGCGGCGGCGAGCTCGTTGGACTTCCCGATCACGAACGTCTGGAACGTATACCGCTCGTTGAGCGGCGTGGTCGGGACGCCGGTCTTGTCGGCGGTCGCCGGCTCGCGCGGCGCCACGAAGAAATCCATCTGGGGCCGTTGCTGGCGATCCTCCTGCACCCGGAACACGACCGCCGTCGGCCGCCCGAACACGCGCTCGGCGGCGCGTGCCAAGACGGTGGCGTGCTTCGACTCGTTCCACTCGACGGCGAATTGATCGGGGGCACCGACGATCAGGCGACCGTCGTCCAGGGCAATCGGTACCGCTGGCTCGAGCCACGTCCGCACCGTGGCGTCGGGAAGTTCGCGCCGCGCTTCGGCGAGGAGTCGCTTCCAGGCTTCTTTAGGTGACTGCTCCATCCGCGATTGACGAAAGGTGGGACGTCCTGCAAGGGCGGCCCGAAAGTACGGCTGGCCTGTGGAAAAGTCAACCTTGACCGCCGCGCCGACCACCGTGTACGTTTCCCGTCCTCCCGAGAGGAATGTATGGGTCCGACGTATCGCCCGCGCAATCGGCGGCGCATCAACAAGCACGGATTTCGCGCGCGCATGAAAGACGTGTGGGGTCGCGCCGTCCTGTCCCGCCGGCGGAAGAAGGGGCGCAAGCGCCTCACGGTACGCCTGCCGTCCAAACACCGGAGTCACTAACGGGAGAGCGGTTCCCGCGGCGCGTGCGCCTCGCGCGCGGTCCGGATCTCGCTGCGTGCTGGGAACAGGGTCGCCGCTTGCGCACCCCGCATCTCGACCTGGCGTGGCGCCCGAGTCCGGTGGACCACCCGCGGATGGCGATCGTGGTGCCGCGCTTTCAGTTCACCGCGGTGGCCCGCAACCGCTTGCGCCGACGCTTGAAAGAGATTCTCAGACGCTACCCCGTCGCCTCGCTCCCCCTCGTCGATCTGGTCGTGCGCGCGAAACGCACCGCGTACGCCGCGCCGTTCGCGCAGCTGCGCTCCGAATTGACGGCGAGCGTGACGCGCATCACATGAATCTCCGGCACTGGCCGCGGCGTACCGTGATGGCGCTCATTCGCGTGTACCAGTTGACGCTGGCGCATCTGGTGTTCACGCAGTGTCGCTTCGTGCCGTCGTGCTCGCGCTACACCTTCGAAGCGGTGGAGCGCTACGGTGCGCTCAGAGGGATGTGGCTCGGCATCAAACGGATCCTGCGCTGCCACCCGCTGCACCCCGGTGGTTACGACCCGGTACCGTAACGACTAGACGCACAGACGCGTAGACGCACAGCACAGACGCGCAGACGCGCAGAGGTGAAGTGGAACGACGCGTTGTTCTAGCTGTTGTCTTGATGCTCATCGTAGCTGTCCTGCCGAGCATCCTGTTTCCGCCGAAGAAGGTGGACAGGCGGACGGCCGGACTGTCTGACAGTACGACGAGGCTTGCGCCAGTGGTGCCGGAGTCGGCTGCCGCACCGGGGCGACCGTCCGTCAGTCCCACCGTCCGACCGTCCGGCACGCCGGCGGAAACGGTGTGGGTGACCTCTCCCCTTTATCGACTCGGCTTCACGACGCGTGGCGGCGCGCTGGTGCGCGCGGAGCTGCTGAAGTACCGCTCGTTCGCCAAGGCGGATTCGGGAGGACCCGTGCAGCTGGTTCGGGACGGGGTGCCGCTGCTGGCCTATCGGCGCACCGGGGGAGGCGGTGACACCACGCTCATGTCTGACTGGAGCCTGACGCCCAGCGCGGCACGGGTGCAGGTAGGGTCGGAGGGCGCGACCCTCACCTTTACGGGCGCGAGAGATGGCGCGCGGTTCGCACTCGAATACCGCTTCTTCCCGTCCGAGTACCGCTTCGTCGTGCGTGGCCGGATGGAGGGATTCGGCCCCGCCGGCGCCACGCTGCTGCTCGGGCTGGGAGACGGGTTGCGCTCGGTCGAGGCCGACTCGATGGACGATTTCCGGCACTACGCCGTCGTTACCAAGGCGACGAAGACGCAGCGCACGGACTTCGGGTCCGTCAAGCCGGAAGAGCGCAAGATCCTGGACGGGCCGTTCGAATGGGCCGGTATCAAGTCGAAATACTTCTTCACCGCCGCGCTCGCCGTGGAGGACAATCAGCCGCGGTTCGGCGCGACGATCGTCGCGGGTGGCCCGCGCACGGTGTCGGCTTCCTCGCTGTTCGGCCGCTCGGCGGTGGCGACACGGGCCGCGGTCGCCGTGACGCTGCCCGTGCCTCCCGCCGGTGCGTTTGACTACCAGGTGTACGTGGGGCCCCTCGAGTATCGGCGTCTGTCGCAGCTCGGTCACGACCTCGACGACGCCAATCCTTACGGCGGGTTTCTGCAGCCGATCATCCAGCCCGTGTCGGTGCTGGTCGTGAACATCCTGATCTGGATGCACGACCAGCTGAAGCTCGCCTACGGCTGGGTGCTCATCATCTTCGGCGTCCTGGTCCGGCTGCTCTTGTGGCCGCTCAATCAGCGCGCCATGGAGTCGAGCATCCGGATGCAGGCAGTCGCGCCCCTCTTGAAACAGATCCAGGAGCGCTACAAGAACGAGCCCGAGCGGCTGCAGCGCGAGATGATGAAGCTCTACAAGGAGCACAACGTCAACCCGTTCGGCGGCTGCCTCCCGATGCTCTTGCCGATGCCGGTGCTGTTCGCCCTGTTCTTCGTGTTCGCGAACACCATCGAGTTTCGCGGGGTGGCGTTCCTGTGGCTGCCCGACCTGTCGCGCCCCGACCCGTATTACATCATCCCGATCGTGATGGGGCTCTCGATGTTCGTTCTGTCGAAGGTCGGGCAAATCGGGATGCCGCCCAACCCGCAGACGAAGATGATGTTGTACTTCATGCCGGCGTTCTTGACGCTCCTGTTCTTGAACTTCGCGTCCGGGCTCAACCTGTACTACGCCGTGAGCAACATCTTCAGCATCCCGCAACAGTATCTGATCGCGCGGCGACGCCTGCGGGAGCAGGGGAAGAAGACCTAGCCGGGAGGCGGGAGGCGGGACGCGTGCTGTCTGATCCGATCGTCGCCCTCGCCACGCCCCCGGGCCGTTCCGCCGTCGCCTTGATCCGCCTGTCGGGACGCGGGGCCTTCGATGTGGCCGCGCGCGCCCTGCACCCGTTTCACCCCGACCCTCCCCGCACCGTCCGTCGCGTCCACGTCGTCCATCCCGCGACCGGCGCGCCGGTCGATGACGCGCTCGCCGCCTGCTTTCGAGGGCCCCGCTCCTATACCGGGGAGGACCTGGTCGAGCTCTCGATCCACGGCGGGCTGCTGGTGCCCGCGGCTGCGGTCGCGGCGTTGGTGGCCGCCGGAGCGCGGCCGGCCCGACCGGGAGAGTTCACACGTCGGGCGGTACTGAACGGCAAGCTCGACCTGCTACAGGCCGAGGCGACCGCCGACCTGATCGACGCCGATTCGCCCGCGCAAGCGCGACGGGCGCTGCACCAGCTCGACCGTGCCCTGTCGACGCGGCTCGACGAGCTCCGCAGGGAGGTGCTCGAGCTCGAGGCGCTGATCGCCTACGAGATCGACTTTCCCGACGAGGACGAAGGCCCCGTGGCGCCGGAGCGCGTCGTGCGCGCATGGCGGGCGGCCCGCGACCGGATCGCCCGGCTGCTCGACACGGCACCGGAAGGAGAGCGGCTGCGGGAGGGCGCGCTGCTCGTGATCGCCGGGCGCCCCAACGCGGGGAAGTCCTCGCTCTTCAACGCGCTACTCGGCACGGAGCGCGCGATTGTGACAGAGATCCCTGGCACCACGCGGGATGCGGTCGAGGCACACGCGGTGCTCGAGGGCTTTCCGTTTCGACTCGTGGACACCGCGGGGCTGCGAGACTCGGACGATCGGATCGAGCGGCTGGGCATCGAAGTGAGCCGAAAGTATCTCGCGGCGGCGGATCTGGTGCTGTTCTGTCGGGATGCGGGATGCGAGATGCGAGATACGGAGTCCCAAGCGTTTCTAGCCTCATGCCGCGCACCAGTCGTCGAGGTGATGACCAAGATCGACCTAACGGACCGTCCGACCGCACGACCGCCTGACCGCCAACACGTGTCCGTGGTGACCGGGGCGGGCCTCGCGGACCTGCGGCGCAAGCTCGCGGAGGTCGCGTTCGGTCGCCTGCTCGAGTTGGGTGACGTGGAGCCGGTCGTGACACGGGCACGCCACCGCGGCGCGCTGGAGCGCGCCCTCGCCGAGGTCGAGGCGTTCCACACCGCCAGGGGAAGCGGAGTGGATGCGGCCGCTGCGGCCACGCACCTCCGCGCCGCGGTGGGGGCGCTCGACGACCTGATCGGCGTGGTGACGCCGGACGACGTCCTGGATCGGGTGTTCGCGACCTTTTGCGTTGGGAAATGAGCCGCGGAGTCCTGACACGGTCCTGACGTTCCGGGTTGCTGACCTTCACAATCGGCGCCATGTTTCCCGACCCCTCTTGCCGCGAGGTGCCCCGTGTCCCCTGTCAGGTCAGTCTCCCGATTCGCCGCCCTCGGTCTGGTGGTGGTGGGCGCGTGCGTCCGCGACGCACGCCTCCCATCGGAGCCGGCGGCGCGCCAGGCTCCGCAATTCGCCGCGGTCGCGAGCTCCGGAGGAGCTTCCGCGGCCACCGGGCGCCACATCGTTTCGTTCAGCGGGACCGTCCCAACCGAATTCACGAGCCGGGTGGAGGCCCTGGGCGGCAAAGTGCTCTGGGTTTCGGCGGGCAGCGGGCTCGCCGCGGTGAGCGGGCTTCAGGGAAAGGCATCGTCCACACTGGCCGCGGGGCGAGGGATTCAGGCGGTGGACGCTGACGAGGCGATTCCCCTTGACGTGCCCCTCGTGGCCGACGAGGCCGGAGCGCTGGTCGGCGTGCAAAGCAGCAGCGCTCCCGCAAGCGCTGCATTCATTCGTCGCCAGTGGAACATGAAGGCCGTCCAGGCCGATGTCGCGTGGGCGCACGGCTTCCTCGGCTCCCCGGCCGTCACCGTCTACATGCTCGACACCGGCATCGATTATCTCCACGACGATGTCGCGGGCCTCGTAGACCTGGACCGCTCGCTCGATCTCACGGGGACATTCATCGCGCGGGCGATCCTCGGGCCGGCCAAGCAGGACACGGTGTTCGTGCCGTTCACCGAGGCTGACAGTGTGAGGAAGTACTTCCCGACCCGTCTGTTGTTCACCGACCTCTTCTTCCATGGAACCCACACCGCTGCAACCGTCAGCAGCAACGCCGTGGCTGCCGCGGGTGTCACATCGAGAACGAAGCTGGTAGCCGTGAAAGTGTGCGGCTACATCAACGCGTGTCCCTTCAGCTCGATTCTCAACGGCGTGATTTACGCGGCCAATAACGGGGGGGACGTCGTCAACATGAGCCTGGGTGGCGCGTTCACGAAGGCCGGCAACGGACGCTTCGTCGGGCTGCTCAGCAAGGTCTTCAATTTCGCGCGGAGCAAGGGCGTCACGGTCGTCGTGTCTGCCGGGAACTCCGCCGCCGATCTGGACCACGACGGGAACACGTACTGGACGTTCTGTAACACCCCGTCGGTCATCTGCGTCGCGGCTACCGGCCCGACCTCGGACGCCACCGGCAACCTCCAGCCGGGGACGAATCCTGACCGGCGCACGGGTCCGTGGACGAATATCGACGCGCCCGCGTATTACACGAACTTCGGGCGCTCCGCGATCAACGTCGCTGCGCCGGGCGGCAACAGCTCGTTTGGGCCGCCGCTCCCGCTTCCTGCCGGCCGCGACGTCTTCGTTTGGGCGGCGTGCAGCGCGACCAGGTTGGTGATTCCTGTGCCGGGCGACGGCTCGAGTGTGCCGGTCGCGTGTGCTCTTCCCATCGTCGGCGC
>DASQAM010000539.1:0-6222 GCA_035635735.1 Gemmatimonadales bacterium
CCTGCCCCTGCCGGAAGACGATCAGCGTCGGAATGGCGCGGATGCCGAAGCGACGCGTGGTCCCGGGGTTGCGGTCGGTGTCGAGCTTCACGACCAACACTTCGCCCTGGCGCTCGTGGGCGAAGTCGTCGAGCACGGGGGCCATGATCTTGCAGGGGCCGCACCAGTCGGCGTATCCGTCCATGACGACCGGCACTTCGGTGCCCTTGAGGACGGCATCGAGCGTCGCGTCCGTGACCGCGATGGGCCGATCGAGCAAGATCGGCCGCCCGCAGCTGCCACACTTGGGACGGTCGGCGATACGGGTGAGATCCACCCGGTTGAGCGTGCTGCAAAACGGACAGGCGACCGTCGCGCGTTTACTGACCTCTGTGACCGACACGGCTCACCTCCATCTTGAATCTATCTGTCTCGTTGCACGATCGCTTCCGCCTCGATCTCCACGAGCATCTCGGGCGCCACGAGCCGGCTCACGGCTAGGAGCGTGGTAGCCGGTCGGATCGCCCGGAACACTTCGCCGTGCGCCCGTCCCACCCGCTCCCAGTCGGCGATGTCGGTCACGTAAATACGGGTCCGCACCACGTCGGCGAGCGACGCCCCGGCTTGGGCGAGCGCCCGCTCGATGTTCTTGAGCGCCTGGACCGCCTGCAGGTAGGCGTCCCCGATTCCGACGATCGTGCCCTCGGGCCCCGTCGCCGTCGTGCCCGCCACATGCACCGTGGATCCCACGCGGACCGCGCGCGAGTAGCCGACGATCGGCTCCCACGGCGCCGCGCTCGAGATGTTTTGCCGTCGCATGTCAGCGCAACGCCGGCGCTTCGTTCTGCGTTTCGTGCACCACGGTGTTCTTCCCGGTCTGTTTGGCCTGGTACATGAGGCGGTCGGCGGCCGCGAGCAGGGCATCGACCGACTCGGGCGGGACCAGGAACGTCGCGACGCCGATGCTCGCCGTGATGCGCCAGCCGTGCGCCGGCACCACCGCGGACAGCGCCTGGCGCAACTTCTCCACCGTCAGCCGGGCAGCCGCCGCCCCGGCCTCGGGCAACAGCACCACGAACTGGTCGCCGCCGATCCGCGCCACCACGTCACTCGCCCGCAGCACCCCCGTCAGCCCGCGTGCCACCGAGCGCAACACGGCATCGCCCGCCTCGTGGCCGAGGCGGAAGTTCACGAGCTTGAACTCGTCGAGATCGATGTAGACGACCGAGAACGCATGCGGGTAGCGTCGTGCCCGCGCGATCTCGGCTTCGGCGAGCTCGTAGAAGGCGCGGAGATTGGCGACGCCCGTGCGGGGGTCGGCCCGCGCCTGGTCCCGCTCCCGCGCCGCGGCCCCGCGCAACCGGGCCACGAGGTCCGCGACGAGGGTCAGCGCCCCGAGCTGCAGCACGCCGTTCCAATAGGGAATCGACCAGTGCGCGTAGGCGCCGTGCGTGAGGGCGTCGGAGAGGAGCCAGGCGATGGCGCCGGCGCAGGCCACGCCCAACGCGGGACCGCGACCCGCGTACCACGCCACCAGGACGACCGGGGCGAGATAGAAAAGCAGAGGAGTGAGCTCGGGGCCGGTCGCGAAGTCGACATAGCCCAGGGCCGCCACGGCGACGAGCCCGGCCACCACAACGATCCACGGCGGCTGTCGAGCGAGCCAGGCGGCCAGGCCTCCGCCGAAAGGACGGTTGATACCTACCCCCACGAGCGTCGGTCGGTCGGAAGATAACCCCCGGGGCCGGCAGACGGGCGGCAGGGGTGGCGCGGCCGCGCTAGCACAGGGCGATCTGCTCGGCCGGGCCGGCCGGATAGCGCAGTTGCACGCCCGGGAGCACTTGGGCGCGCGCCGACAGCTGATGCGGATCCACCCGCGCAGCCCCGAGGATGTGAGTCACGTCCTCCCCCCGAGCGACCAATGCGTCGGCGATCAGCTGGCGGTGACAGCGCCAGGGCACGGCTTCCGCACACAGGATCGCGGTCCGTCGGACTCGCGCGAGCTCGCGCAGCCGCCCCAACGCATCTGCGAACCCAGTCGTCTCCATGTAGTCCGCGTAACCGCGGAAGCTGGCGCTGCGCCACGCGGTGTTGGTCGAGTCCCGTCGCGCCGTGCGGCGCCCACCCAGCTCGAGTTCGTGATGGTACGCGACGCCGATCGCCTCGAGCGCGGCGGCGAGCGCATCGCGGGCGAAGTGCGGGTGGCGACGGGACGCCGCAAATCGCCGCACGTCCACCACCTGAGTGACCCGATGCGCCGCGAGCAGGTCCAGAAACTCTCCGAGCTCCCGAGTCGAGTGTCCGATCGTGTAGATCACGCCGGGGAAGTAAGCCTCACGGCGCACGCGGTGTAAGTCCGGGGCGCGCTCGCCGACCCCACGCGCCGGGCTATCCTCGCCCGGCTGGCCACGCGCGACGCGTCGCTCACGGACCTGGCGCGGCCGGAGCGCGTCTTCCAGGCGTGGACCACGCCGCAAGAAATGAAACAGTGGACCCCCCGACAAAGCTGGTGTATACCTGGCGTTGGGAGAACGAGCCGGAGGCCCCGGAACCTTGGTGACCGTCGAGTTCCTGGACCGCGATAACGCGACCGAGCTCGTGCTCACGCGGGAGTTGTTCACGTCGGAGGAGGCGAAGCAGCAACATGAGACCGGATGGACCGGGTGCTTCGAGAAGCTCGAAAAGGAGAAACGGATCATGAGCGAAAAACAGCAGTTTCTGACCCAGCTGGAGAGGGAGCTGTCCACGACGATGCGGGTGCTCAAGGCATATCCGGCCGCCAAGTCGGATCTGAAGCCGCACGCGAAGTGCAAGGCCGCGAAAGACCTCGCCTGGATGTTCGTGACAGAGCAGAAGGCCAGCGAGCAGGCGCTGGACGGCGGAATCGAGTTCGGCAAGATGGCGAAGGCCCCGGAGACGTTGCAGGACGTGATCGCGGTATACGAGACGTCCTCCAAGGCGTTCGTGGACCGCATCCGAAAGACGCCCGACGCCGAGCTCAACAAGACGGTGAAGTTCTTCGTGGCGCCGAAGCAGATGGGCGATCTGCGGAAGATGGACGTGCTGTGGTTCATGCTGATGGACCAGGTGCATCACCGCGGCCAGTTCTCCATCTATCTCCGCATGGCTGACGGCAAGGTCCCCTCGATCTATGGGCCGTCGGCGGACGAGCCTTGGATGTAGCACGTAGCCGGCCGGGGCCCCGCTTCGCGACAAAACGACGCAGTCGCTACGCGGGCCCCCGGCCGGCTACGGCTAGAGATTCGGCAGTCAGAACCGGATAGATGGCGGCACGGCAACGCGCTAAGTTCACCAGCGTGAGCCGTGCCGCTGTCGTTTCCGCCCTGACACCCGAGCGCCGCTGGCGCATCGTGCTGGCGCGCGATCGCCGCTACGACGGCGCGTTCGTCTATGCCGTGCAGTCGACGGGGATCTATTGCCGCCCGTCCTGCCCCAGCCGGCGTCCGCGGCGAGCGCAGGTCGCCTTCTTCCCGGTCCCGGAGGCGGCGGAGCTGGCGGGTTTCCGAGCCTGCCGCCGCTGCCGGCCCGGCGAGGCCGCGCCGCCGGACCCCGGGGTGCCGCTGGTGCGTACGGTGTGCCGGCTGATCGACGCGCATCCAGACCGACCCGCAAGTCTCTCCGCCCTGAGCGCCCAGGCCGGGGTGACATCTCATCGCTTGCTGCGCACCTTCCAGCGAGTGCTGGGCATCAGCCCGCGTCAGTACCGCGACGCGCGCCGGGTCGACCGGTTCAAAGCGGAGCTGCGCTCGCGGGGCCGCGTCAGCCCGGCGTTGTACGAAGCGGGGTACGGCTCGACCAGCCGCGTGTACGAGCGAGCGCACGCGCAACTCGGGATGACGCCCGCGACCTACAGCCGCGGCGCACCAGGCACGCGGATCGCCTTCACCGTCGTCCCCTGCGCCCTCGGCCGGCTGCTCGTGGCCGCGACGGCGCGCGGAATCTGCCGCGTCAGCCTCGGGAGCGGCACGGAAGAGCTCGAGGCGGCGCTCGCCGCCGAGTTCCCCTCCGCCCAGCTGCGGCGGGATCGTGGCGCGCTTGCCGCGTCCGTCGGTGCGCTGTTGCGCTACCTGGACGGGCGCGCGGAGCCGCTCGACCTGCCGCTGGACGTGCGCGCCACGGCGTTTCAGCGGCGCGTGTGGGAGGCGCTGCGTCACATCCCGTACGGCGCCACCCGCTCCTACGTCGAGATCGCGCGGGCGATCGGGAAGCCGTCCGCCACTCGCGCCGTGGCGCGCGCCTGTGCCACGAACCCCGCGGCGCTCGTAATCCCGTGTCACCGGGTCGTGCGGGCGGACGGCGGGCTCGGTGGGTACCGCTGGGGAGTGGCGCGCAAGCGTGCCCTGTTGGAACAGGAGCGGGCCAGCACGCTCAAGTAGCGGTCGCGTCGCCTTGTTGCCCGCTTGAGGGGCAACGTCTACGTTCCCGCGATGACGCTCCCCTCCCCGGTGTTCCGGGCCGTCGCGACGTGCGTGGTGCCTGAAGCTTCCCGGCTCGACGCCGCGCAGTGGGACGAGATGGAAGCGATAGTCGCTCGGGCGGTCGTGGCCCGTCCGCGGGCCGTGCAGCGCCAGCTCGCGCTGTTTCTCACCCTCCTGGAATGGTTTCCGCTGCTTCGCTACGCCCGCCGGCTCTCCCGACTCGATCCCGCACGACGGACGAAATTCCTCGATCGACTGCAGCGCAGCCCCTTGCTGCTGTTGCGGCGCGGGTTCTGGGGCGTGCGGACGCTCATCTTGATGGGATACTACGGGCGTCCCGCCGCCGCGGCGGAGATCGGCTATCGGGCCGACGCCCGCGGCTGGGAGGCGAGGCGGTGAGCGCCTCGCGGTCCTACGACATCGTCATCATCGGCTCGGGTGCGGGCGGCGGCACCGTGGCGCAGGAGCTCGCTCCCCTGGTGCGCGACGGCGTGCGCATTCTGGTGCTCGAGAAGGGACCGCGGTTCTCGGATCAGGAGTTCACCGGTCGTGAGCTCGAGATGGCCGACGCGCTGTACCAGGACGGCGGCGCGTTCCTCACGCGCGACGGCACGATGACCTTGGCGTTCGCGTCGGCGTACGGTGGCTCGACGGTCGTCTACACGGGGACCTCACTCACGGCGCCGCAACGCGTCATCCGCGCCTGGGGCGTCCCGGGGCTCGAGCATGGCGACCTGACCCGACGCTCGACGAAGTACGCCGAGCAGAACAACGTGCACCTGCTCGATGATCCGTTGATCAACGACAACAATCGGCTGTTCGTCGAGGGAGGACGGAAGGCCGGGTACTTGGTGGAGCAGTTCCCTGTCAACGTGAAAGGCTGTCGCGGCTCGAGCCTGTGCAATCTGGGCTGCCCCAACCAGGCGAAGCAGGGGACGAACCGGGTGCAACTGCCGCGCGCCGAGCGCGCGGGCGTGGAGGTCGTCACCCGCGCGGAGGTGTTACGCATCGAACCGGATCGGACCATCACGGTCCGCGTCAGCCAGAAGGCCGCCGGCACCAAAGGCGCGCCTTCCGAGTGGGCGCCGGGCGACTACCAGGTACGAGCGCGGATCGTCGTGGCCGCCGCCGGAGCTATAGGTACTTCAGCTTTGCTGCTGCGCTCCCCGCTCCCCGCTCCCCGCTCCCTCGGCCACGGGTTCACCTGTCACCCGGCGCTGATCCTCGTCGCGGAGCATCCGCACCCGATCACGAACGACGTGGGACACCCCAAGAGCTACTTCGTCGACCATGGCGCGTCCGAGCGCTTCGTGCTCGAGACCTGCATGTACTTTCCCTTTGTCACCGCGAAGAGCTTGACGGGCTTCGGGGCGACACACAGCGCCATCATGCACGCGTTCCCGCGGCTCCAGATGATCCTGATCCTGGCGTGCGACCACGCCGCCCCGGGCAATCGCATCGCGGTGAGTCGCACGGGGAGCCCGATCGTGCACTACCGCTTCACGCCCGAGACCGTAGACGGCCTCGTGCGGGGGACCCGCGCAGCGGCCCGCATCTTTTTCGCCGCCGGGGCCCGGCGCGTGCATGCGCCCGCCGATCCGCCGCTCCTCGAGACCGCCGACGCCGATCGTCTCGAAGAGCGCATCACAGCCCGCCACTTCCAACCCGGCATGTTGGCCGTCTCCGCCGCGCATCTCATGGGTGGCTGCGGGATGGGCCGGAGCGCCGCCGATTCCGTGACCGACGCCTGGGGCCGGGTACACGGCATCCCCTGGCTCCGGGTCGCGGACGCGAGCCTCTTTCC
>DASQAM010000540.1:0-6305 GCA_035635735.1 Gemmatimonadales bacterium
AAGCTCCGCGCGCTCGACGGCGTTGATCTGCTCTATCCTGGCAGCAGGCGGATCGACCAGTTCGGCGAGACGTTCGACGCCCGGCTCGGCGTCCTGAAGGAGTGGGCCGGGGATCGCTCGTTCGAAGCGATCGTGCTGCACGAGCGGTTCCGGATGACGCACGACGTGACCTTCCTCGATACGTTCTGGGATCCGGGCACCCAGCAGTTCTTCCAGAGTCCCCGCCTCGAGCGCAATCGCGATTTCTCCAAGCGGTGGGGCGTGCAGGTCAAATACGAGCGTCCGCTGGCGGCATCGGAATGGCGCATCGGCTGGCTGGCGACCGTCAATCGCATCTCGCAGCCCAACACGCCGAACAGCGATCTCCTGAACATCCCGCAGGATCCGGGGCGCGCCACCGCGTACGAGCTGGGCGTCGGCGTTTCGCGCACCTACGGGCCGTCGGTGTTCGGCATGGACCTCGTATATCAGCCGATTTGGAGCACCACTTGGGCAGAGGCCAGCACGCCGACCGCGACTTCGGGAGGCAGTGTGATCCCGGTGGGCGGTAGGACGGTCGACAACGGCTTTCACTTCTCGAACGCGTTGATCCGCATCGGCGTCAGTCGAGAAGTCACGCTCGGGCCCCTCACCAAGACCGCCGCCCTGCAGCTGGGCCTCGCGGTACGCGCCGTCCACTACAACCTCACGCAGCAAGACCACGTGGACGTGGCCATGCACCGTCTTGAGGAATCGTGGCTCGAATGGACGCCGACCTGGGGCCTGAGCTTCCGCTTCCCGGAGCTCGAGCTGCGATACCGCGGGCGCGTGTCGCACGGGACGGATCGGCTGGTTGCGAACCAGAATGGATTCATCGCCAATCCCGTGGCCGTTGTCGCGCCGGGCTTCTTCCCCCCGGGGAACTCGGCGATGACGCTCGACGGCGTACACGTGGTCACGCACCAATTCTCCGTCTCGTTCCCGCTGCGCTGAGCCCGGCGACTGGAGGTGCACGATGATGACACGCTTCGTCAGGACGACATACCTCAGCCTGCTGGTGCTGGCGACCGGTTGCGACGGATGGAAAACGCCCTCCGAACCACCGGCGTCGCTTGACGCGGAGCTGCGGCAGAGCTTGAGCAGATGGGGCACGGTGCCGATCGGTCCGACGCCCGCCCAGCCGGCGGCGCTGGTCGACTTGGGCCAGGCGCTCATGTTCGACAAGGTCTTGAGCGGGAACCGTGACATCGCGTGCGCCACCTGCCACAACCCGGTGTCTCACGCGGGGGACGGCCTGCCGCTGTCGATCGGCACGGGCGGCAGCGGGCTGGGGCCATCGCGGACGCTTGGCCCGGGACGGCAGTTCATCCCGCGCAACGCGCCCACCCTGGTCAACGCGGGGCTCGGCGCCTTCTATCTGTTCTGGGACGGCCGCGTGTCCGGAAATAGTTTCGCATTCCAGACGCCGGCGGGCGCCGCCCTCCCCCCCGGACTGCCCAACGTCCTCGCCGCCCAGGCGATGTTTCCGGTGATGAACCGGGAGGAGATGCGCGGGGCGCCGGGCGACCGCGACCGGTTCGGAAACCCGAACGAGCTCGCGGCGCTCGGCGACAGCGATTTCGTCGCGGTGTGGCAGGCGGTCATGCAGCGCCTGCTCGCCATTCCGGAGTACGTGTCCAAGTTCACCGCCGCCTTCCCCAGCACGCCCACGAGCGAGCTCGGCTTCCAGCACGCCGCCACGGCGATCGCCGCCTTCGAGACCCAGGCGCTCACCCGGACCGACTCACCGTTCGATCGCTATCTCCAGCACGACGATGCGGCGTTAACCGCCGAGCAGAAGCGCGGCGCCCTGCTCTTCTTCGGCGACACGGCCCGCTGCGCGAGCTGCCACGGCGGCCCGTTGCTCGGTGGCCAGAACTTCGCCAACGCCGGCGTGCCGCAGCTCGGGCCCGGGGTGGGGAGCGGTGCGCCGCTGGACTTGGGACGCGGTGAGCTGTTCAACCAGGAGTTCTACAAGTTCGCGTTCCGCGCGACGCCGCTCCGCAACGTCGAGCTGACGGCGCCCTACATGCACGATGGGGCGTTCCCCACGCTCGAAGCAGTGCTGAAGCACTACAACGATGTGCCGCGCGCGCTGCGAGAGTACGATACGTCGCAACTACCGCTGGCGCTGCAGCAGATGTATCACGGCGATGACGCGACGATAGCTGCGGTGCTGACGAACCTGGACGGTCGTTTGACGCACCCGCTCAACCTCAGCGATGTGGAGATCGGCGAGCTGGTGGCGTTTCTCAAGTCGCTGACGGATCCGGCGGCGCGGGACCTGACCTCGCTCATTCCGGCGACGGTGCCGAGTGGCCTGCCCGTCCAGGAGTGATCCCTAGGGCAGCGGCTGTCCGACGATCCACTTCACGAGCCGGCCCGGCTCGAGCGGCGTCTGCGGCTCGACTTGATTGACGAGTGCGAGCGTGGCGGCGGGGACCGGTGACGGCCGCTGCCGCGCCATCTCTTCGATCGTGGTGCGCCGGTCGATCTTCACGATGTCCAGCCGCTGCGGTTGCACGGCGAGCGCGGCGGGGTCGGTGAGCCGGGCGAAGCTCTGGAGCGCGCGCTCGACGGTCACTTGCACGGCGGGCCAGCGCGCGTCCGTAGCGTAGCCGACCAGCCGGTACACCGCGCCGCCGTACTCGACGAACAGCACCGTGCCGCGCAGCGTGCCGTTGTCGGTCGCGGCGGCGAAGCCGGCGGTCACGGCGGAGAGCCCGCCGACGCTGGTGCGCACCGGGTAGCCGCTCGTCAGTCCTTGCTGCGCCAGGAACGCGCGGGCTGCTGCGTCCGCGGTTGGCTCTTTAGCGACGGACACCTCGACCATGGCGTCCTGCTGCGGGCTCACGGCGACCACGGCCTGTTTGCCGTTGTTGGTGGTCCACCCCTCCGGGAACATCACGCGGAACCGCAGGTCGGGGTGGAAGAACTCGTTCCCTTTGAAGTACCCTTCCCGCGGGTTGTTCCCGAACACCAGACCGTCGAGGCGCCGCAGGTAGGTGTCTCGGTTCACCGCCGCTCCCGAGAAGTTCTGTGGGAGGGCGGCGATCTCCTGCTCGATCCGCCCGCGGCGGTTCTCCGGATTGGGGTGCGTGGCGAGCCACTCCGGGACGCGGCCGCCGCCCTGCGTCTGGCTCACGCGGGTGAGCATCTCGAACACGTGGGGCATTTCCCGGGGATCGTAGTTGGCGCGCCGCATGTAGCGCAGGCCGAGGTCGTCCGCCTGGCTCTCGTTGTCGCGCGAGTACTTGAGGAAGAGCACGCCGAGCGCCTGGCCCGCGACGCCGGCGTAGCGCCCGAAATCGGAGCTCGCGAAGCTGCCGACGGCGAGGCCGAGCTGCGCGAGCTGCTGCTTGCTCAGCTGACTCACGGAGTGGCGCGCGGTGACGTGGCCGATCTCGTGGCCCACCACGCCGCCGAGCTCGGCCTCGGAGTTCAAGTGAGCCAGGATGCCGCGGGTGACGTAGATGTAGCCGCCGGGGAGCGCGAAGGCGTTGACCACCGGGTCGTCCACGACGTGGAACGTCCAGGGCAGGTTGGGCCGCTCCGAGTTGGCCGCGAGCCGCGCGCCGAACTGCTGGATCCAGCGTTGCCACGCGGTGTCGGCGTAAAGCCCGATGGACGCGGCGACCTGCTGGTCGTAGTCGCGCCCCATCGCGATCTCTTGCGACTCGCTGATCAGCATGAGCTGCCGCGCCCCTGTGGCGGGGTTCACGGCACAGCCGGCGGCTCCAAGTGCAGCGAATAGGGTCCAGCGTCGCGCGATCGACGTGGCCATGGGCTGAAAGATAGCCGCCTCGCTGTTCCCCAGCTTCCCCTCCGTCGGCTGACTGTTTATGGTGCGACACATGAAATTGCTCGAGCGGAAAGGCATCCTCGGCATCGTGCTTCTCGTCGCCGTCGCCGCGGCGGGGCTTATCGGCTCGCACATGCTGGTCACGTCGAGAAAACCGACGGTCTCCGCTGCCCCGGCGTGTCCCAAGGACCATGAGCGCGCCCTCGCATGCTACGAGCAGTACTACGGTTCGATCGTCGCTAGACAAGGAGTGCCGGAGGCGTTCGCGGCGTTGAAGCAGCAGTATGGCCGCGACGCGGATGTGCAACACCTCTGCCATGCGCTCACACATATCATCGGGCAGGCGGCGGCGCGAAAGTACTCCGAATTGCCCGAGGCGTTTCAGCACGGCGACAATTTCTGCGGATCGGGATACTACCACGGTGTCTTGCAGGGCCGCTCGTTCCAGATGGGGCAAGAGCGGCTGTTGAGCGACTTGAATTCCATCTGTGCCGGCATTCCCGGCAAAGAGCGCAAGTCGCTCGAGTACTACAATTGCGTGCACGGGCTGGGACACGCCGTCATGGCCATCACGGGCGACGACCTGTTCGATGCGTTACATGATTGCGATGGCCTGACGGGCTCCATGGAAGGGAATGCCTGCGCCAGCGGGGTGTTCATGGAGAACCTGATCGTGGATGGCGCGCACGGCGGCCATTACAGCAAGTACTTGAGGCCCAGCGAGCCGCTCTATCCCTGCACGGCGGTCGACAAGAAGTACAAGCCGGCGTGTTTTGACCTACAGACGTCGTACGCGCTGGGCGCGGTGCAAGGAGATTTTGCCAAAGTGTTTGGGCTGTGTGCGGCGGTCGGCGTGCCGTTTCGTCTCACGTGTTATCAGAGCTTGGGACGTGATGCGGCGGCCACCAGTCTGAATCAGGTGCCGGGCACGGTCGCTCGCTGCGAGCTCGGGACCGATCAGGAGCAGCGAGCGAATTGCATCAGGGGCGCGGTGTTGGATTTCGTGTACTACTATCACTCCGACGTCCAGGCGAAACAGCTGTGCGCAGCGGTCGATCCTGTGTTGCAGGCTGACTGCCGCGGCACGACCGCAAAGGCCGTCGGACTGTTCTAGCGGCAGCCGATCTTCGCCGTATTACCGGAGTTGAAGGTCGATTTCAGGCGGCGCAGCGGCGTCGTCGGGGTCACGGGGGAGGAGCCGCCAAAGGCTGTCCCGACGCCGACGGAGAGGATCCACTGAGGCGACGCGGCGGTGAGCCCGTGGCTCCCGTCGATCGTCACCATGAGCGAGTGGGCGAGGGTGTGCCGCACGCCGGCCCCGATCACCCGGCTGAGCGCCTGGGTCGAGTCGGAGCCCACGTCCACGCCGAGAGACGCAGTCCACGTCCAGCGCGGGGCGACGTCGTAGCCGGCTTCGACGTGGAGCGCCGTTGCCTTGGGAGCGTCGAGGGAGGACTGGGCAGACGCACCCGAGAGACTGCGACTGGCGTCAACCGCCAGGTGTCCCCGCCCGGGCGACACGCCGACGCCCAAATCCAATCCCGCGGCGGTTTGACCACTCCCGAGGCCGCACGCCGCGCTGCCGGTCGGCAGCACCGTCACGAGCGCGGCGCCCACGGTCGGCGATCCCGCCGTCGGGGACGTGTACGCGGCAGCGACGACGAGCGGCAGGTCGCCGAGCCCGCTGCTCGAGACCGGGCGCCCGCTCACATTGTCGGACAGGTGCAGGATCGCGGGGATGGCGTACAGGCTCAACCAGCGGGTCGGCTCATACTCGAGGACGCCGCTCAACGCTTCTTCCGATCGTTGGTCAGTGAGCTTCACGACGCCGGCGCTCGTGCCCACACCAATCGACGATTGCGCCGCCGCCGATGACCCAACGGCAGCGAGGAACGCGACACAGCGGACGAGAACGCGCATCGGTGGCACCCGTACACGCTAACACCGGTACTCCGTGACCCTGGTCACACGACGCATCAAGCTGCAACGTCTCGTCGGCTCCGGTGTGACCTCCTCGCGACCTGAGTGGTCTTACGTCGTGAAGCGGCGATACCGTTCGCCGCAAGACGCATGAGGAGGCACACGATGACGAAGGTATCGCAACTCACTACACTGCTGCTCTTCGCCGCCACGGCGGGAGTCGTAGCCCAGAAGCCGACCCACATGCCGGCGTCCACGTCGCACGTGAAGGGAGCGGCTCCGGCCACCAAAGGGGCGGAGACGCGAGGCGCGGAATCGGCGGAACATCTGAAGAGCTTCCGCGGCATCGCCGCAAAGTTGAACACCACACCGGAAGCATTGCAGACCGCTTATGAGCAGGCGAGGGCGACGAACCCCAAGCTTTCGCGTGGTCAGTTCATCGCCGCCAACATGCTGGGCCAGAACTTGAGCGACAAGGGAATCACGACCGACAAGATCCTGGCCGGGTTGGCGAGCGGGAAGAGCATGGGCAAGACCCTTCAGAGTCTTGGTCTGAGCGACAAGG
>DASQAM010000541.1:0-1662 GCA_035635735.1 Gemmatimonadales bacterium
GCTCGCCTACGCCACCATGGTGCTGCCGCTCGCCTACGCCCGCACCGCCATCTTCGACAGCACGCTCACGCTGTGCACCACCGCCGCCATCGTCTGGTTCGCCGACGAGCGGACCGCCGCCGCCTGGGCCGCGATGGCCGCCGGTGCCCTTACCAAAGGCCCGATTGCCATCGCCATCCCGCTGCTCGCGCTGGTCTCGCACGCGCTCGTCATCGGCACACCCGTGCGGCGACTGTTCCCGTGGCGTGGGCTCGCGCTGTTCGGCGCGATCGCCCTGCCGTGGTTCGTCGCCGTCTCGATCGAGCATCCGGATTTCCCCGGCTACGTGTTCCTCCGCGAGACGCTCGAGCGGGTCACGACGCGGAGCTTCCACCGTACCGCACCGTTCTGGTACTACCTGCCCATCATCCCGCTCGCGGCGTTTCCCTGGATAGTCCCGGCGCTCGCGCGTGTGAGACACTGGCGGGCCACCTGGGACGCTCGGCGTGACGCGGCAGCCAGTGAGCCCCTGCTCCTCGCGTGCTGGGTGGTCGTGCCGCTCGTATTCCTGTCGCTCAACCAGTCCAAGCTGCCGCAGTACGTGCTCCCGTTGATCCCGGCCCTCGCCCTCGCGGCCACCCGGAACCTGACAGCGGGCGGGAGCCACACCGCGGCACGCGCCTACGTCGGCGTCTCGGGCATCGCCGGCCTGGCGCTGGTTGCGCTCACCAGCTGGCTCCCCGCGCCCATCAGCCTTACGCCGGCCGAGAAAGCCGCGATCCCGCCTACGGCCGTGGCGCTCGGGATCGTGGTGCTCTGCTCCGCGGCCCTGGTCGCGTTTGGCGCCCTCACCCGCCGGCTCCGTACGACGATGTTCGGGTATGCGGTGGTCGTCATGGCCATCCCGTTCCTCTCCGGAAACCTGCTCGTCGCGGTGGGGGAAGACCGCTCCTCCGCCGCCGTGGCGAGCGCTACCGCCGCGGCACTCGAGCGCAGCGGCGGCACCGGCACCGTGCTCGGCGTCCTCGCCTACGCCCCGTCGCTGCCATTTTACCTCGGCCGCCCCATCGCCGTCGCCACCGAGACCGGTCGAGAGCTCACGAGCAACTACATCGCCGACAACGTGGAGCGCTTCCGCTCCCTTCCCGGGTCGCCGCTCCTTCCCGCGGGGTATTGGCGCGAGGCGCTGGCGCGTTGCCCCATGGCCACGGTGTTCTTGACGGGCGCCGGGCACCGCGAGGCGCGCGCCGCCCTCGGCGCCGCGCTGCCGCTCCTCGCCGCGGACGACCACTACGCGGCGTACGGGCCGTGCCGTCCCCCACAACCTCCCCAACCTCCCCAACCTCCCCGGCGGGGCGGGGCTGTGCGGTAATGTGCGGCATCTTCGGCGCCGTCTCGCTCTCGGGCGCCCCGCTCAAGCATCCCGACTGCATATCGGCCATGGCGGCCGTGCTGGCTCATCGCGGTCCCGACGGCGAACGCATCGTGGGTCACGAGCGCGCACGGTTGGGTGCCCGCCGGCTCGCCATCATGGACCTGACGACCGGCGACCAGCCGTTCCAGAACCCCGATGGCGCCATCTGGATGATTTGCAACGGCGAGATCTACAACGCGCCGGAGCTGCGCCGCGAGTATACCCTCGCCGGTTATCCCTTCCGCTCGACGGGCGACATCGAGACGATC
>DASQAM010000542.1:0-4201 GCA_035635735.1 Gemmatimonadales bacterium
GCTCGACCGCATGGATCCCCCGAGGTGGTGCGTAAGACGACCAGCAGCTCTATCACGCGTGCTTACTACCCTTAGAAACGCGCGGGATTCGTCAGAGAATGATGAAGCGTACGGACGGGCGCTAGTGGCGCTCGCGCTCCAGTGTATCGGCCGCGAGGCGGGGTGATAGCATCGGGTACCGGGCTCCGAACCACCCGAACGAAAGCAGGAACAGCCCACCGAACAGCAGCGTGACGCCGACCTCCGGCGTGCCGATGGCCGGCCCGGCGCCGCCGTTGATAGATGGAACGATCTCGAGGTAGCGCTCGAGCCAGATGCCCGCGAGGCTCACGAGGGCGAGCGCCATGAGCGCCGGCGGGTACTTCTTTGGCCTGACGCCGAGCAGGCCGATGAACGGCACGGCGAACACCATCAGGAACACGGCGACTCCGATCGGCTTCCACGGACCGAACAGCCGGTAGAAGATGAAGAACGTCTCCTCGGGCAGGTTGCCGTACCAGATCACCAGGAACTGCGACCACATGAGATAGGCCCAAAAGACGCTGAAGCCGAAGCACAACTTTCCGAGATCGTGCTGCTGCTTGGCCGAGAACAGTCCCCCGAGGCCCATGCGTCGCCGCACCGTCAGCACCAATACCGCGAGCGCCATCAACGCGGCGAGGAAGCTCCCCATGAAATAGAACGCACCGAACAGGCTGCTCACCCATTTGTGAGCGAGGGACATGACCAACTCGAACGCCAGCAGACTGTACCCGAACGCATAACCGACCACGAGCAACGCCGCTTCGCGGGTGATGGCGTCCCGGCCTTCGAGTCGGTCGGCGGGCCGGCCGTCGGCGAGCTCCCGGACGTCCGGCGCCATGTCGTGCCGCACGAAGCGCCACGACAACCAGGTGAGGAGCAGGTAAATCAGACCGTTTCGCACGAAGAAGAACTTCGCCGTCAGCCAGGTCCCCAGATCGGGGCGCGGCTCGTGCAGCCAGCTGAAGATGTGCACCCGGCCGACGATCAGCCCCAGGTACAACGCCAGCGAGACCCACAGAAACGCGGCCGCCGCCTCGGCGAGCCGGATCACGACCCCAGACCAGTGCCCTTTGGCGAGCTTCTGCGTCGCGGCGAAGACCACCAGTGCCTGCGCCAGCCCGGTCCAGAACATGAAGTTGACGTGCCAGGCCTGCCACGCCCGGGGCGCGCCGCCCGCCGCGAGCACCCAGAGGAACACGGCCCCGCCAGCGACAGCCAGGAGCGCCCCCCAAAGGAAGAACGCCCCTGCGGGGAACTGGCGCGCCTTCTGGACCAACTCCGACCGCGCGACCGCCGCTGCCGCGCTCATCGCCTCCCCCGCGGGTTCTGCGCGCCGGCCTGCAGCGTGCGGACGTAATTCACCAGGTCCCAGCGATCCGGCCCGCGCACTTTGTCTCCGTAGATCGGCATCAGCCCCCGGCCCATCACCTGGCCGCTCACGATCACCCCGTAGAGGTAGCCGTCCGTGCGTCGAGCGATCGTATCGTTGACGAGCGAGCGCACGCCGAAGAACGGCCCCCCCGCCGCCGACGAGATCGGGCCGTCGCCCCGGCCCGCCGGGCCGTGGCAGACGAGACAGTACGTCTCGTACAGGAACCGCCCGCGGTTGATCGACTCCGAGGTGCGCGTCCGAGGATTCACGAGTCGGTCGACCGTCTGCAGGCTCATCAGCGGGTCCGCGCCGGTCACCGGGACGGTGCCCGGGACGGGCGGGATCGGGTGCGCGTACGGCTTGATGCTGCGCTGATGCCGCATGGTGGCGAACCAGCCGATGCGATGCACGACGTCGTCCGGGTTGCAGCCGATCGCGGCGAGCGCGACCAGAGCGGCAAGCACGGCCCGCGGTCTACGCACGGCGGACCTCCTCCGCGCCCGCGCCGCGGAGCAGGGTCTCGACCTGACCGGCGCGCGCCGGCTCGGACGGCACGAAGATGCCGAACTTGTCGTTGGTGAAGCGCGGATCGTAGGCGACCGTGCCGAGCCGCCGCGCGGCGAACAGCGCGTTGAAGACGATGCCGAGAATCGTCGAGAGCGCGCCGAACAGGATCGTCATCTCGAACATGATCACGACGTACGGCGGGATCGAGCCGATCGGCTTGCCGCCGAGCACGAGCGGCCAATCGTACGACATGTACAGCGTGACCCAGGCGCCGATGGCGCAGCCCGCGGTCCCGCCGATCAGGGTAAACATCCGCACGGGGCTCACCGGCTGCTCGAGCGCATCCTCGATCTCGTGCCGGGGGATGGGCGAGTACACGGTGAAGTCGGTGTGGCCGGCCCGGCGCAGCTGGGCGATCGCGTCCACCGTGGCGTCGAGGTGGCCGAACACGCCCAGCACACCCGGCGTGGGCGGCGGGTGGAAGATGGCGGTCAGCGGATTCGCGAGCTTCACGACGCCCTCGCCTTTCCGCGCTGCGGCACGGGCAGCACCTCTTTCACCTCGGAGATCGACACCGTCGGGAAGTTCTTCACGAACAAGAGGAACCACATGAAGAACCAGCCGAAGCTCCCCGCCATGATGCCCCAGTCCGCCCAGGTGGGATTGTACGTCGCGTTGGCGAAGCGCTCGAACGGCTCACCGGCCAGCGACACGACGATGATCACAAAGCGCTCGAACCACATTCCGATGTTTACGAAAACCGAAATGACGAACAGGCCGGTGATGCTGGTCCGGACCTTTTTTGACCAGAGGAGCCACGGCAGCAGCCCGTTGCAGATGTTCATCGTCCAGCTCGCCCACCAGAACGGCCCGAACGCGCGATACCAGAACGCGGCGCGCTCGTGCGGATTCCCCCCGAACCACGCGGTGAAATTCTCGGTGCAGTAGGACATGCTCACGATCAAGCCCGTCAGCAGGCAGAGCTTCGCGAGGTTCTCAAAGTGGTGGATGGTGATGATGTCTTCCAAATGAAACAGCTTGCGGATCGGCACCAGCAGCGTGATCACCATGGCGACGCCCGAGTAGATCGCTCCGGCGACGAAGTACGGCGCGAACAAGGTGGCGTGCCAGCCGGGAACCAGCGCCATGGCGAAGTCCCAGGAGACGACGCTGTGCACGGAGAGGACGAGCGGCGTGGCTAGGGCGGCGAGATAGAGGTAACCCCGCGTGTAGTGACGCCACTGCTCGTTGGTGCCGCGCCACCCGAGCGCCGTGATGGCGTACAGCTTCTTGCGCCACCCGGTGGCTACGTCCCGCACCGCCGCGATGTCCGGGATCAGCCCCATGATCAGAAACACGGTCGAGACGGTGAAATACGTGCCGATCGCGAACTCGTCCCAGATGAGCGGCGACTTGAAGTTGGGCCACAGGCCGCGCTCGTTGGGATAGGGGATGAGCCAGTAGAAGTACCACTGGCGACCGATATGGATCAGGGGAAAGAGGCCCGCCGTCATCACGGCGAACACCGTCATCGCCTCCGCAGTGCGGTACACCGCGGTGCGCCAGCCCGAGCGGAACAGAAACAGGATCGCCGAGATCAGCGTGCCCGAGTGGGCGATACCCACCCAGAACACGAAACAGGTGATGTAGACTGCCCAGTACACCGGGTGCGAGTAGCCCGCGAGCCCCAGCCCGTAGCGCAGCAGGTACAGCAGGCACACGATGCCCACCCCGAGCAGGGCGACCGCCAGGGCCAACAGGGCGTAGTAGCCCTTGCCCGGATTACCCAGCGTGCGCGCGATGGCGCGAGTGACGAAGTCGTAGCTGACGCGGGACGGGGACGTCTCGGCCATCGTCTCAGGCCTCCACCACGGCGCCGTGCACGACTTTCGCGAGGTACGTGATCGCAGGCCGGGTGTTCAACCCCTCGAGCACGTGATAGCCGCGCGGGTCCTGCGCGAGCGCCGCGACACGCGACGTCCTGTCGTGCAGATCGCCGAAGACGATCGCCTCCGACGGGCACGCCTGAGCGCAGGAAGGCGTGATGTCGCCGTCCTGCACGTTGCGGTCCTCGAGGCGGGCCCGGTTCTGCGCGCCGCGGATCCGCTGTACGCAGAAGGTGCACTTCTCCATCACGCCCTTCTCTCGCACCGTGACGTCGGGATTGAGCAGCATGTTGAGCGGGTCGGGCCAGCTCTCCCATTCCCCGCCCTGCTCGGCGTAGTTGTACCAGTTGAAGTAGCGGACCTTATACGGACAGTTGTTGGCGCAGTAGCGCGTCCCGACGCAGCGGTTGTA
>DASQAM010000543.1:0-5090 GCA_035635735.1 Gemmatimonadales bacterium
CTGCGGGCGCAGGATCCCAGCCTCAACGCCGCCGTGGACGCGTTAGATTTGGAGTTATTGGAATAAGCTTGCCACCTGTTTCGGCGAGGGGTAACTTTAGACGTATGGCGGATTTATCCAACCTGCTCCAGTTGGGGCAGCAAATGCAGTTCCGATTGTCGGAGATCCAGTCTCAGCTGGCCCAGCAGACGGTGACCTGTACGGCGGGTGGCGGGATTGTCGCCGCCACGGCCGATGGGCGCGGCCAGATCCGCGCCATCAAGATCGACCCCCAGGCGATCGCCCAGGGGGATGTGGAAATGCTGGAGGATCTCGTGCTCGCTGCGGTGTCGCAGGCCCAGCAGCGCGCCGCCGAGCTGTACCAGGCGGAGGTGAAGAAGCTCGCCTCAGGCCTGCCGTTCCCGTTTCAGCTGCCGCTATAATCCGCCGTGTCGGCTATCGAAGATCTCGTGACGGAGCTGGCGAAGCTCCCCGGGATCGGACGGAAGACGGCGCAGCGGCTCACGTTTTACCTGTTGAAGCAGCCGGCGGAGACCGCCACCCGCCTGGCGGAGGCGATCCGCACGGTCCGCGCGCGGGTGACGGCCTGCGGCGAGTGCGGCACGCTCACCGATGAGGACCCGTGCGCGATCTGCCGGGATCCGCGGCGCGACGCGAGTCTGCTGTGCGTGGTCGAGGAATCCTCGGACGTGACGGCCATCGAGCGCGCTGGACGGTTCCGGGGCCGCTACCACGTGCTGGGCGGACGCATCTCCCCGCTCGAGGGCATGGGTCCCGAGGCGCTACACGTCGACCGTTTGATGGAGCGGGTGGCGAACGGGGGGGGAGCGGGGTTGCGGGAAGTGATCATCGCCACGAACCCGTCGATGGAGGGCGAGGTCACGGCGACCTACCTGCAACAGCTGCTCAAGCCGACGGGCGTGCGCGTGACCCGCATCGCGCGGGGCCTCCCCGTGGGCGGGGATCTCGAGTACGCCGATGGCGTGACCATTGCGCAGGCGCTGCTGGCTCGGCGGGACATGGCGGAGTCCGACAGACCCGAGGGGACGTAATGGCGGGTGCGGCGAGCTGGTCGTTCTCGGAGAAGGACTTCAAGCAGATTCAGCAGCACTTGCAGGCGTTCCTTCGGGATTCGAACGCCCGCTGCGCGCTGCTCGTCGACCGCACCGGACAGCTGGTGGCGACCGTCGGCGACCCCCCGCAGTTCGACGCGACCGCCTTCGCATCGCTCACCGCCGCCGACTTCAGTGCCAACGACCAGCTCGCCAAGATGATCGGCGAGCACGAGTTCGCCTCGCTGGTGCATCAGGGCGAGAAGGAGTCGATGTTCCTCGCCGACGTGGCCAAGCGCGTGATCCTCGTCGTGCTGTTCGACCAGCGCACCACCCTGGGCCTCGTGAAGCTCAAGGGGAAAGGCGCGGTCGAGAAGTTGAACAAGGTGTTCGAGGAGATGTTCAATCGCGTGGGTGCGGGCCCGGCGGCGCCCGAAAAGGGCCTGCTCGAGGGGGCGGAAGACGAAATTGACAAACTCTTCGGTTAAGAGGACGCGCGTTCCATGTCGATGATCAACTACGCGTCCCGCGAGATCAACTGCAAACTCGTGTACTATGGCCCAGGCCTGGGCGGCAAGACGACCAACCTCGAGCACATTTACGGTAAGGTGTCGCCCAACACGCGCGGCAAGATGATCTCGCTCGCCACCGAGACCGAGCGCACGCTGTTCTTCGACTTCCTGCCGGTGGACCTCGGAACCATCCGGGGCTTCAAGACCCGGTTCCATCTCTACACCGTGCCGGGTCAGGTATACTACAACGCGAGCCGCAAGCTGATTCTCAAGGGCGTAGATGGCATCGTGTTCGTGGGCGACAGCCAGATCGAGCGTATGGAGGCGAACGTCGAGTCGATGCAGAACCTGTACGACAACATGTCGGAGTACGGGTACGACCTGACCAAGATTCCGTTCATCATCCAGTACAACAAGCGCGACCTGCCGAACGCCGCGCCGATCCGCGATCTCCAGGCGTCCTTGAACCCGGGGTGGCCCATCGAAGACGGGGCGCAGCAGAAAGTCACCCCAGACCCGACGCACGCGGGCGAGAACCTGATCGAGCGAGTCGACAATCAGTGGGTCGGCCGCGCGCCGTACCTCGAGGCCGTGGCGGTCCGCGGTGACGGCGTGTTCGACACATTGAAGACGGTGAGCAAGCTGGTCTTGAAGACGCTGAGCTAGGCGGCCGCATGCGCTGGACCCTCCCCAATATCCTCACACTGGCACGCATCTGCCTCACGCCGGTCCTCGCCCTACTCCCCTTCATTCAGGGGTACTGGCCCAAGGTCATTGCGTTCCTGATCTTCATCGCGGCCAGCGCCTCGGACGTCGTGGATGGTTACCTGGCGCGGCGGCACAATCAGGTGAGCGAGCTCGGGCAGCTGCTCGACCCGATCGCGGACAAGCTGCTCCTGTTCGCCACGCTCATCCCGATCTTCTGGCTCACGCGGCACCCCACGATTCTGGTCGACTACCGGATCCCGTGGTGGGGCAGCTTGCCGGTCTGGGTGGCGTTGCTCCTCGTCGGGCGCGAGCTCCTCATCACGGCATTCCGCTTCTTCGCGAAACGGCGCGGCGTGGTGATCCCGGCGATGGGGGCGGGGAAGCTCAAGGCGGTGGTCCAGAACGTGTTCATCGGAGCGACGCTGTTCTGGTTTGCCTGGAAGGACGCACTGGCCGCCCATCCGTGGGCGGGGTGGTTTCGCAACTTCTGGGACAAGTTCCACGGCGCGGTCGTGGCCGTGACGCTCGGCGGCGCCATCCTGCTCACCGTGTACTCGCTCATCGTGTACCTGTATCGCTATCGCACGCTGCTCAAGGGCGGGTGAAGCTCGAAGTCGTCACCATCGGCACCGAGCTGCTGCTCGGCCACACCGTGGATACGAACGCCGCCGAGCTGGGCCGCGCGCTCGCCGCGGCGGGCGCGGAGATCACACGCCACACCACCGTCGCCGACCGGCCCGACGCGATCCGAGCGGCCGTAGCCGAAGCCCTGGCCCGCTCGGGGTTCGTGATCACCACGGGCGGTCTGGGGCCCACGCGGGACGACATGACCAAGACCGTGGTCGCGGAGCTACTCGGTAAGCGGCTCCTCCTCGACGAGCGACTGCTGGCGAGCATCAAGGCCCGCTTCGACCGGATGGGCCGCCCCATGCCCGCCGTCAACCGCACGCAGGCGGAAGTCCCCGAAGGGGCGGTGATTCTCCCCAATCCGCGCGGCACCGCCCCCGGGCTCTGGGTAGAGGACCCGGGCGGGCGCGCGGTCGTGCTGCTCCCCGGGGTGCCGCGAGAAATGCACGGGCTCTTGGTGGAGCAGGTGCTCCCCCGCATCGTCGCGCGGCAGGGCCGCGCGCGCCGCGTCGTGGTATCACGCACGGTGCGCACCACGGGTATCTCCGAGTCGGCCCTGGCTGAGCGGATCGGGCCAATCGAGCCCGAGATCGCACCCCTCACCCTCGCCTACCTGCCGTCGGTCGATGGCGTCGATCTGCGCGTCACCGCGTGGGAACTCGAGCCGGAGGACGCGGAGGCGCGGCTCGCCGCGGTTGTGGAGCGTCTCAAGGCCGCGGTCGGTGAGCACGGGTACGGAGAGGACGATGCCGATCTCGCCGCGGTACTGCTCGACGCGCTGCGCGACGGGCGTCACCGATTGGGTGTCGCCGAGTCGTGCACCGGCGGGATGATCGGGGAGCGGATCACCAACATTCCCGGCGCATCGGACACCTTCATCGGCGGCGTCGTAGCGTACGCCGACGTGATCAAGACCGCGGCGCTCAAGGTGCCGCTCGAGACCCTCGAGGCGTACGGCGCGGTCTCCGAAGAAACCGTACGGGCGATGGCCGAAGGGGCGCAGCGGCTGTTCTCGGCCGACTGCACCATCGCGGTGACCGGGATCGCCGGCCCGGGTGGCGGCACGGCTGAAAAGCCCGTGGGCACGGTGTGGCTCGCGGCGCGGGTGCACACGACCACGCGCGCCCTCAGGCGCGTGCTTCCGGGTGACCGCGACGACGTCCGCCGCCGCGCCGCGCAGGCGGGCCTGGACCTGCTGCGCCGACTGCTCGCGGAGCCCTAGATGCCCACGCTCACCGCCCCCGACGGCACCCTGCTGGTCTACGACATGTACGAAGCCGCCGCTCCGCGGGCCGCCATGCTGGCGCTCCACGGCTGGGCCGATCACGCGGGCCGGTGGCGTGACGTCGGCGAGCGGTTGTGCGCCGCGGGCTACTCGACCTACGTCCTCGACCTGCGCGGTCACGGCCGCTCCGGGGGCCGCCGCGGCCATCTATCGCGCTTCAGCCAGCTGTTGGGCGACCTCCAGGCGTTCCGGCGCGTCGTCCGCCTCCGGACCGACCGCCCTCAGCTGCTGCTCGGCACTTCGTTCGGCGGGCTGGTGGCCCTCCGCTACCTGGAGACCCAGCCGAGCGACCCCATCGCCGGGGCTGTCGTGGTTTCGCCGTGGCTC
Organism: Gemmatimonadales bacterium; assembly: GCA_035635735.1. GTDB lineage: Bacteria > Gemmatimonadota > Gemmatimonadetes > Gemmatimonadales > GWC2-71-9 > AG41. The sequence continues at coordinate 4,512 of DASQAM010000543.1, forward strand.
GGGCTAGCGTTCCGGCCGCCCGCCTGGAAACGTCTCGTCGGCCGCGTGTTTGCCGATCTGTGGCCCACGCTCCCGGTCCCCGCCCGGCTGGATGCCGACACGCTCAGTCGCGACCCGGTGGTGAACGACGCCTACACGGCGGATCCCGCGGTGCACGGCCTGATGACGCCCGGTGCGTGGCGCGAGATCCAGTGGGCGCAGCGCGCCGTGCCGGCGGACGGCTACCGCATCGAGTCGCCCCTCCTGTTCCTGCTCGCGGGCGAGGACCGCGTGGTCGATGCGCACCTGGCGCGCGCCTTCGCCGACAGCCTGAAAGGCCCCGTGCTCGTCCGCTGGTATCCAGAGATGTATCACGAGGTGTTGCACGACCCGCAGCGCGACACCGCGTTCGGCGACGTCGTGGCCTTCCTCGCCGGCCGGGTGTAACGAGAGCGCCCGCTCGCTCGACAGGGCCCACCCGCGCGGCTATCTTCTTGTCTGATCGCTCTTTCCGGGCACGAACTCCGACCAGGCCAGCCAAAACGGCGCATCTCGGACGGCACACCGATTGCTCATGAAGCGCAAGACCATGAACGACAA
>DASQAM010000544.1:0-2238 GCA_035635735.1 Gemmatimonadales bacterium
GAGGATCTCGGCGTCGACTACGACCGGATGTCGGCGGTGGTGCGGGCGGCGGAGCAGCTCGGTTGGGTGACGACGCCGGGGGAGATCGTGCAGCTCACGACCGCCGGGCGCGAGGTCATGGCGATGGACGACGCGGCGCGCAAGGACGTCACGCGCGCGCGACTCGCCAAGCAGCCGCTGTTCGCGCGCCTCGTGGCCATGCTGAAGGAAGGCGAAGGGACGGTGGAGGACGAAGAGGTGCTCGCCGACCTGACGATCTATTTCCCCTTCATCCCTGCGGAGTCGCTGTTCGCCACCGTGGTGGAGTGGGGTCGCTACGCGGAGCTCTTGGACCACGACGCGGACGCCGGCCGGCTCACCCTGCTCGGCTGGGAGGGGGCCGCGGAGGCGCGCGTCGAATGATTACAGCAGCACCGCGAGCGCGTCCGCGATTTCCTTTACGGCGCGGTGGTGGGACTCCGTGAAACCGGCGGGCACGTCGGAGTCGATGTCGAGCTGGCCGAGCGTCTTCTGACCCCGTCGGATCAACACCACCAGCTCGGACCTCGTCTCCAGGTTGCACGCGAGGTAGTTTCCGATCGCCGCCACGTCGGGTACGTTCTGATCCTCGCCGGTCGCCACCGCTGTGCCGCACACGCCCCGGCCGACCGGAATCCGGGTATGCTCCGTCTCCCGTCCCGAAAACGCTTCCAGCACCAGCTCGCTCCCACCGTCATGCAGCATGTAAGCATAGACGGACGTGTACGGCGCGCCCAGACCGCGCAGCCGGTCGCAGGCAAGCTGCAGCAGCTCCGCTCGGGAGGCGTCGTGCAGGTGCGCGGCGCGTAGCGCGCGCACGATCGGGCTGGTTGCCAGCATGCGGCTATATCTATCTTTGGCGCGACTCTCACGGAAGCAGGTGGATGTCGATCCGTCTCCTCGCCCTCATCCCCGTCGCCGCGGCGATCAGCCTCGCGCTGTCGGCCGCGGTCGATGCCGTGGCGCTGCCGCTGTTCCTCGACACGACGGGAACGATCCTCGCCACCGCGCTCGCCGGTCCGGGTGTAGGGATCGCGACCGGCATCGTGACGTCCGCCGTAAACACGCTCCGCAACCCCACCTTCTGGCCGTTCGTCGTGGTGCAGATCATCGTGGCCCTGTACGCGTGGGCCGCCGCGCGCGCGGGGCTATTCCGCAGCTTCAGGACTGCTGTGCCGGCCGGGCTGGGGCTCGGCGTGATCGCGTCGCTGACCTCGACGCCCATCTCCTACCTCGTGTTCGGCTGCACGACCACCGGCGGCATCGCGTTGACGACGGCACTCGGCAAGGCGCTCGGCCTGCCGCCCCTGGGGGCCTGCTTCTTCGGGAGCTTCGTGTCGGACTTCGGCGACAAGGCCGTGACCTTCGCCCTGGTGACGTCGGTGCTGCACGCGTTGCCGCACCGCACCGCCGCGCGCTTCCCCTGGGCGCTCCGCGCCATCGGCGCGGCGTGACGGGAGCGCGGCTGCACCCCTTCACGCTCCTCGCGATCGCGGGGGCGCTTCCGGCGCTCGCGTGGATCTTGCCGGCACCGGCCGGGGGGGCTTGGACGGCGGTGGTGGCCTTGGTGCTCACTGCGAGCCGCGGCTTGCGCCGCGGGCTATGGCCGGCGGTGCTCACCGCCGTGCCGTTCTGGGTCTTTCTCCGTCTGCTTCATGACGTCCCCACGACCATCGCGATCGGGCTCCGCATCACCACGATGGTGGCGAGCTTCATGTGGCTCGCGGCGACGCTCGCGCCGGATCGGCTGGTGGAGGCGACGGTCGCCCGGGGCTGGAGCGTCACCGCGGCCTACCTGTTCGCCGCCACCATCACGGCCGTTCCCACGCTCAGGGACAGGGCGCGACGGATCGTGGAAGCGCAGCGTTGTCGCGGGCTCTCGCCCCGGGGCAGCCTGGGGAATCGCCTCCGCGCACTCCGCGCCCTCGCCTTGCCACTCGTCCTATCGGCGCTACACGACGTGGACGAGCGAGCGCTCGCGTTGGAGACCCGCGGAATGGTGTCGGGGGCGCGACGTACGCCCCTGGCGCCGCCCCCGGACCCCGCGGTGGAACGGGCGGCCCGGTGGACGCTTCTCGCCGCGTGTGTGGCGGCCCTGATCTGGCGGCTCAAGTGAAATCGCTGACGCTCGAGCGGGTGAGTTTCTGGTATCCGGCGACGGAGGCGCCTGCTCTGCGCGATGTCTCGCTCGAAGTCGCGCAGGGGGAGATCGTGGCGCTC
>DASQAM010000545.1:0-2161 GCA_035635735.1 Gemmatimonadales bacterium
TTCTCCGACATCGTCCCCGGGATGGAGACCAACGCCAGCTCGCCCTCCCAGGTCTTACAGATCCACCCCTTCTTGGAAAACTTCTGCACGTAGCCGGCGCGCTCTCCGCTCGAGTAGGTCCACGTCAGGGCCGACCAGGTATACAGCGCGAACAGCAGCACGAGCACGATCGGCACGGCGGCGATGATCAGCTTGTGCGTCCGCGACAGCGTGAAGTTCACGAGGGGAAGTTAACCTCGTAGCTCTCCGTCTTGTACGACGCGAACCCGCGCTTCTTGTAGTTCGGGAGAGCGGCTGGATGATCGAGCGTGCAGGTGTGCAACCACACGCGTGCGGGCCCGAGGGCCCAGGCGTCCCGCACGGCGCAGGACAGCAAGTGCTTGCCCAGGCCTTGCCCGATCGCGTCCGGGAGGAGCCCGAAGTAGGCGATCTCGACGGAGCGGTCCTCGGGCACGCGGCGCAGCTCGTACCATCCCGCGAGGGTGCCGCGGCGCCGCGCCACGTGCAGTGTGATCTCGGGCTGCGTTAGGTGCGCGCGGATCTCCTCGTCGGTCCAGTCCCAACGGTCGCGCCAGTGGTATGCCTCGCCGACGCGGCGGTAGCACTCGCGATACAGCTCGGGGGTGGGCCGCTCGACCCGCTCGATCACCAGGTCCGGAAACGCGCCGAACCCCGGTTTGAACTGGCTCTGGCGCTTGAGCTCGAGATATGTACGCGTGGCTTCCATACAAGTATTTTACGCCATGACCTTCAACCGCATGGGGACCGTTCCCCTCCCACTCGCGCTGCACCTCGCGAGCTATACGGTACTCGGACTGTTCTGCTTCTTCGCGGGAGGCCTTAATCTGATCGACCCCGGCAAGATCCCGCACGGCCTGATGTTCTTCGCCGTGTGCGGCTTCAGCTGGGGCTACGTGTTCGGCATCCTGATGGCTCGGAAGGAAGTCGTGCTGCTCGGCTTCCTGGCGAGCGCCGCCTGGCTGGTCGCCGCCGTCGTCGGGGCCGCCCGGTTCGGGTTCGACTGGCGCCTTACCGCGCTGCTGGTGGCGCTCGGCGCTTCCGGCCTGATCGTGCTCGGAGCCTACCGCAACCGCATCCTGGAGCACTGAGCGCCGGCTCAGCCGATGTGCCTCGTCTCCACGTTCTCGGGGGCTGCCGGCACCTCGACCACGAATCTCGCACCGCCCAGGTCCGAATCTTCGATCCAGATCTTCCCGCCGACTTCGGTCACTACGCGCTGACAGATGGCCAAGCCGAGGCCGGTGCCTTCGTCGGGACCTTTTGTCGTAAAAAAGGGATCGAAGATGCGGCCGCGGATCTCCCGGGGAACGCCCGGCCCCGAGTCGTCCACCGTCAACCGCACCCATCCCTCGCGCGCCTGCGTGCGGAGCTGCACGATCGCGGGCTTCCGGCCCCGCACCACATACTCCGCGTTCGTCACGAGATTGATGACCACCTGTTGCAGCTCCTGACCCAGGCCCAAGACGGCGGGAGCGGACTGGTCGAGCGTGGTGCGAAACTCCACGCTCTCCGTGCGCAGCACGCGTTGGCGGATCTCGGCCACGTCGTGTACCAGGTCGTTCATCTGCACGCGCGTCGGGGTCGTGTCGGCGCGCCGAGCGAGGCGCAGCAGGCTGCGCACGATACGCGCGGCACGGTCTACCTCGCGGGTGATGGTGGCCGCCGTGGTGCTGGTGTCGGGATCCTTGCTGGCGCGGCCCAGCAGCTCGGCCTCCATCCGGATCGCCGCGAGCGGATTGTTCACCTCGTGCGCCACACCGCTGGCGATCTCGCCCACCGTGGCGAGCTTCTCACGCGCGATCAGCTCGCGCTGCGCGCGCAGCTCGTCGGTCCGGTCGTACAGCGCCACCAGCAGGCTGTCCGGCCCGACTCCCGACAGGCCGGTGATCGTACAGTCGCAGATGCGGCGGTCTCCCGAGGGCTGCGTCACGAGCACCCGACCATGCCAGGGAGATCCGTCGCGCGGTCGCGCCAGCACGAGGTGGAGCGAGATCTCGCTGGGGGAAAGCCCAAGTGCCTCGAGATGCGTCCCCAGCGCCTGTGCTTCGGACGGGATGCCCAGCAGGCGGCATGCGGCCTGATTGAGCTGGAGCACGCGGCCGCTCCGGTCCACCAGGGCCATGGGGAGCGGGCTGCCGTC
>DASQAM010000546.1:0-5342 GCA_035635735.1 Gemmatimonadales bacterium
CACGGCCGCGCGGCTGGAGCGGTTGGAGGCGCGCGGTTTGAACGGCTTCGCGCACTACCTCGTCCCCAATGCGGCCCTGAAGCTCAAGCAGGGATTCGGGCGCCTGATCCGCAGCCGCGGGGACGTGGGGGCGGTGGTGCTACTGGACCGCCGCGTCGTTACGAAGCGCTACGGCGCGATGATCCTCGAAGGCTTGCCTCCGGCGACGCGGCTGGTGGGCCACTGGGCGGATGTGCGGGGCGCCTGCGAGGAGTTCTTTGCGAGACACGGCATTGGCGCGGAAGAACGGGCGCTGCAAGGCGGGACGGGGCGGTAACGGGGGACGGCGGAAGAACGTAGATTCAGCGTAGAGGGGACCGTGACCCAATTCAGCAAGCGCTTGGCGGCGCTACCCACCTACCCCATGGCCGAGATTCCGGCGATCAAGCGCCGGCTCGTGCAAGAGGGCGTTGACGTCATCGACGTCGGGGCGGGGGACGCTGATTTCGCGCCGCCGGACGTGGCGGTGGATGCGCTTACCCACGCCATCCGCGATCCGGCGATGAGCCGCTACGCGTTTCAGCTCGGCCTGCCGGCGTTCCGCGAGGCGGCCGCCGCATACATGAAGCGGCGCTTCGGCGTGCGGCTCGATCCCTTCACCGAGCTGCACCCGCTCCTGGGATCGAAGGAAGGGATCGCGCATCTCGCGATGGCGCTGCTCGACCCGGGGGATGTGGCGATCGTCCCCGAGCCGGGCTACGCGGTGTACGAGGGCGGGACCGTGCTCGCGGGTGCCGAGCCGTATTGTTACGCGCTGACGCCGCGAACCGGTTTCCTGCTGGAGCTGGACGAAATCCCGACCGATGTGCTCCGCCGTGCCAAGCTCGTTTACCTGAACTACCCCAACAATCCCACCGCCACGATCGCGCCGCGGGAGTACCTCGAGCGCACGGTCGCGTTCTGTCGGAAGCGTGGGATCGTCGTCGTGTACGACAATCCCTACTGCGAGATCACGTTCGACGGGCACGTGGCGCCCAGCATCTTCGAGATCGCGGGGGCGCGCGATATCGCCGTCGAGTTCCACTCCCTGTCCAAGACGTTCTGCATGACCGGCTGGCGGCTCGCGTGGGCCGTCGGGCGGCCGGAGCTCATCGCGGCGCTGGGGCGCGTGAAGAACTACGTGGACACGGGTGCGTTCCTCGCGGTGCAGGCCGCAGGGGCGGCGGTGCTGCCGCAGGCCGAGGCGCTGGCGCGGGGCTACGTCGCCCGCTTTCGGGAGCGGCGCGATGCGATGCTGCCCGCGCTCCGCGCGCAGGGGTTCGAGCCGGAGACGCCCGAGGCGACGATGTACGTGTGGGTGCCGCTCCCCGAGGGCGTCGCCTCCGCGGCGTTCGCGCGCCGCGCGCTCACGGGGGTGGGTGTGGTGACGCTCGCCGGGAGCGGGTTCGGGGCGGGCGGGGAGGGGTTTTTCCGCATCGCGCTCACGGTCGACACCCCGCGGCTGGTCGAGGCGGCCGAGCGGTTGGGAAAGGTGCTCGCCGCTGTTTGAGATCCGGAGACCCGCCCGCGAGTTCCGGCGGCTCACCTGGGTGGCCAGCGCCGTGGCGCACGTGACGATCATCGTCCTGGCGTTCAGCGGCTCGTGGCGGATCGACCGACCGCAGGGGTTGATCACGATCATCCCGCCGTCACGGCCGCAGCCGCCCGAGCTGCCGCCGTTCGGCGGCACGCGACGCGGCAAGGGACCGAGCGGCGGCTTGGGACGTCCGGTGCCGAACGCCGGCGCGCCCGACACGACGCGGCCCATCCCGGCTCCGGTCGGCAGGCCCGACACGACGCTCGCCGCGAGCCCCCGGGCGGAGGGCCCCCATATCGTGAGCCCGCCCCAGGTGGGCGATGGTCGGCTCTGGGTGTCGCCACGCCCCGCGCTGCCGTCCGAAGTCGCCGACGCGCTGTACGAGCCGCAGGAGAGCCGCGACACGACGGTGGTGCACCGGCTCCGCGCCATGGTCGACTCGCTCAACGTCATCATCGACCTGGATCAGCGAGCCCGGCAGCGCCCCGTCTGGACCACGGACGTGGCCGGCAAGGTGTTCGGCATCGACTCGCAGTTCATCCACGTGGCGGGGATCAAGATTCCCACGGCTGCTCTCGCGCTCCTGCCGATCAGCCTGCCGCAGGGGAACTACGACGAGCAACGGCGGGCTCGCCAGCTGGACGAGATGCGGGAGGACTTGATGCAGGCGGCCCGCCGGACCGAGACCCTGCGGCTCTTCAAGCAGTACGTGCGCGACCTGCGGGCGCGGAAGCAAGCGGAGCGTGATGCCGCCCGCCGGGCGCGGGGCGATACGACGCAGGCGAAGACGGATTCCGTCAGCGGCGTGCCGTAATCGCCGTTTTCAAGCGCTCGAGCGCGGCTTCTTTCCCCACCACATACAGCAGCTCGTTCACTGGCTCCGACACGGTGCCGCCCGTCAGCGCGATGCGAATCGGCTGAAACACCTTCCCCGCCGCCACCCCGCGCGCTTCGGCGAGGGCGCGCAGCTGTCGCTCGAGCTGCTCCGGTGTCCAGTCCGTGTCCTTGAGGGCCGCGAGGCTCGCCTCGAGCGACGCCCGGTACCCGGCGGGATCCTTCGCGATCTCCTGTTTCGCCTTCTCATCGACGACGACGTGCCTCGCGTCGAGCCGCGCGGCCACCTGGCGCGCGACATCGAGCGTGGTGCGCGACCGGGTCTTCACCGCGGCGATCGCTTTGAGCACCGCCTCCCGGTTGCCGTTGACACCGAGCTGCTCGAGCTGCGGAGCGACCAGGGGGTAGAGATCCTCGGCGGGCGTCATTGAGAGGTACTGCCCGTTCATCCACTCGAGCTTCGTCATGTCGAAGATCGCGGCCTTTTGCTGGATCCCGGCAAAGGAAAACAGCTGGATCATCTCCTTCAGCGTCATGATCTCGCGATCGCCCCCGGGACTCCAGCCGAGCAGGGCCAGGAAGTTGCGCATCGCGGCCGGGAGAATACCCATGTGCTGATAGTCGCCCACGGCCGTGGCGCCGTGGCGCTTGGAGAGCTTCTTGCCGTCGGGCCCGTTGATCATCGGCACGTGGCCGAACACCGGCAGCGGCGCGTCGAGCGCCTGGTACAGCGCGATTTGTTTGGGCGTGTTCGAGATGTGGTCGTCGCCGCGCAGCACGTGGGTGATCCGCATGTCGAGATCGTCCACGACCACGGCCAGGTTGTAGATTGGCGTGCGGTCCGAGCGCAGGATGATGAAGTTCTTGATGTCGGCGCCCTGGAAGGAGATCCGGCCATGCACCGCGTCTTCCCAGGCGATCTCCCCGGGCGGGACGCGGAACCGAATCGCGCCCTCCTCCATGTACGCCTTGCGCTCGGCGAGGAGGCGGTCGGCGATTTCCTGGTGGCGCTTCACGCGAGCGCCCTGGAACACGAGGTCCTCGTCCCAGTCGAGACCCAGCCAGGTGAGGCCGTCGAGGATCACCTGGGTATGCTCGTCGGTCGAGCGGGCCTTGTCGGTGTCTTCGATGCGCAGCAGGAACTGGCCGCCCTCGTGGCGGGCGTACACCCAGTTGAAGAGCGCCGTGCGGGCGCCTCCGACGTGGAGATAACCCGTCGGGGACGGAGCGAAGCGTACGCGAACGGTCATGGGGGTACGGAGAGGGGGGGATTCGAACCCCCGATAGAGGTATTAGCCCCTATAACGGTTTAGCAAACCGCCGCCTTCAGCCACTCGGCCACCTCTCCAACGACTGCACGGCAGGCATCTTACCCGCGTCCCCACATCGACACAAGCGGGCGCCGCGCGAGTTGCGGAAAAGCCCTGATCGGGCTCAGAGATCCGTTCATCCGCGCCGCGAAGCTGTCACAGTTCGACCACAAAATCGGGCTTTCGCGATACGCGCCGGGCCGCCGTGGAATGCCCGTGACCCCAATCACAATGCAGCGTTACAGCGCGCGATCCTCGGGTGGCACCGCCTTTGCCCCTGTCGCGGGGCATGACGCGGATCGCGGTGGTGCTGATCGTGATGGCGGGACTTGGCGGATGGCTCACGCCCTGTGCCGCGCAAAAGGCCTTGCGGACACCAAGCTTCCGGGCCGTGGCCGACGTCTACGGCACGCGGAACCTGTTTCGCACGTCGGTTTCGATTCGCGTTCGGCCCGCCCGCGGGCCGGCCGTGGACAATCGAGCCCTGTTCGTCGTTCCGGCCGCCGCTCCCGGCCGCGCTTCCTGGAGCACGACGCATCTGACAGGGCTCCCGGCCCGGGTGTCCTGGACGGGGTCGCACACAGCGTTGGCGAGTGTGTTCGCCATGACCCTGCTGATCGACGCAGCGCAGACCCGGCAGCTCGCCCGCCAGGGCTGGGTCGGCTTCCGCGAGGCGAATCCGCTGCTGGGTGCGCGCCCGAGCGTCGGCCAGGTGAATACCTACACCGCGTTGGCCGGTTTGGGCGTGCTCGGCGCCGCGGCGGCGCTCCCGCCCCGCGTACGGCCCTGGCTGCTCGGCGCCGCGATCGCGGTCCAGGCGTTCACCATCCACAGCAGCATGCGGCAGGGCCTTCCCATCCGATTCCCCTAGACGCAACGCGCGAGTGAACTCGCGGCTCGGCGGCTGCCCGTGAACGGGCTCGCCGTGCCGCTTCAGCGGTAGTGCCGAGTCGCGGCTTCAGCCGCGGATTACATTCGGCGAATGACCCTCGATGCTCTGTCCACGATCTCCAGCATCAACCGCTCCATTGTGGCGTGTACACGCTGCCCACGGCTACGCGCCTACTGCCGGCGCGTCGCGCGCGAAAAGAAGCGTGAGTTCGCGGACTGGACGTATTGGGGCAAACCAGTCCCGGGCTTCGGCGATCCCGCTGCGCGTCTGCTCGTCGTCGGGCTCGCGCCAGCGGCGCACGGCGCGAACCGCACCGGCCGCATGTTCACGGGAGACTCGAGCGGCGCCTGGTTATACGAGGCGCTGTATCGTCACGGCTTCGCGAGCCAACCGCAATCGCTGTCGCGCGACGACGGCCTGACGCTCAACGACTGCTACATCTCCGCGGCCGCGCGGTGCGCGCCGCCCGGCAACAGGCCGAGCCGCGTCGAGCTCGAGCGCTGCGGTCCCTATCTCGCCGCCGAGCTGCGTTTGCTGCGACGAGTGCGCGTGGTGGTGACGCTGGGCCGCATTGCGCACGAGAGCTGGCTCAAGGCGGCGGGGTGGTGGGACCGGCTCGCGCCGCGGCATCGGCCACCGTTCCGACACGGCGTCGCAAGCAACCTGCCCGATGGCACCGTCGTGATCGCGTCGTACCACCCGAGTCGGCAGAACACCAATACCGGGAAGCTCACCCGGACGATGTGGTACG
>DASQAM010000547.1:0-8249 GCA_035635735.1 Gemmatimonadales bacterium
GTCCGCGGCGCCGAGCGCCAGGCGGACATCCTTCAAGCCGTACTTCAGCTTGAACCCGGCAGGCTCGTAGCGCTCTTCGGCGATCAACTTGCCGTAGTTCTCGTAGATCGGCGAGCGGAACAGCCGGCCGTTCACGATATCCAGCAGCTCGGCGGGCGCGACGCCGTACTTGCGCGCCAGCGCGAACGCCTCGCCCATCGCTTCGATCGCCGCCGCGAGCAGGAAGTTACCCGCGAGCTTGATCACGTTGGCTCGCGGCGGATCATCGCCCGCCACGGTCACACCCTGACCCATGGCGTCGAGCACCGGACCAATACGCTCGAGCGCCTGCGAGGGTCCGGCGGCCACGATCCACAGTTTCTTTGCCTCGGCCGCTTCCGGCCGCCCGAAGACCGGCGCGGCGACGTACGTTTGACCGCCAGTTTTATGGCGCTCGGCGAGCCGGCGAGACAGTGCGGGGCTGATGGTGCTCATGGAAATATGGATCGCTCCACGGGGCAGCGCCGCCAGCGCGCCTTGGGGGCCGAGCATCACGTCTTCGAGCGCAGCGTCATCCGCGACCATCGTGACCAGCACCTCGGCGTCGCGCACGGCGGCCGCGGGACTGTCTGCCACGACGGGGTTGAACTGCTTGAGCTGGTCTGACCGGGCGCGCGTCCGGTTGTAAACCGTGAGGGTGTGGCCAGCCTGCAACAGGTGCCGCGCCATCGGCAGGCCCATGCTGCCGAGTCCGATGAATGAGATTTTCATATGTGCAAGGTAAACGAGGCCAGGATGAAAGCGATTCGGGTACACGCGCCGGGCGGTCCGGACGCGCTGCGGTACGAGGAGATCGAGCGGCTCGCCCCGGGCCCGGGCCAGGTGCTCGTAAAGATCGAAGCTGCGGGCGTGAACTTCATCGACATCTACCAGCGCACAGGGCACTACAAGGTCCCCCTGCCGGTCACGCTGGGTCAGGAAGCAGCGGGGACTGTGAGCGCCGTTGGCCCCGGCGTGGCCGCACCCAAAGTTGGGGAGCGCGTCGCGTATGCGAGCCTGCTCGGCGCGTATGCCGAGTACGCCGTCGTGCCGGCCGACCGGGTCGTGGTGCTGCCGGACGGCGTGAGCTCGAAGCAGGGCGCCGCCGTAATGCTCCAGGGCATGACGGCGCACTACCTCGCGACCTCGACCTACGCCTTGAAGCCTGGGGACGCATGCCTGGTGCACGCCGCCGCGGGCGGCGTGGGTCTCTTGCTCTGCCAGATCGCCAAACTGCGGGGCGCCCGAGTGCTGGGCACGGTCTCGACGCGCGAGAAGGCCGCTCTGGCACGCGGGGCCGGCGCCGACGACGTTATCCTGTACACCGAGCAGGACTTCGAGACTGAAGCGAAGCGTCTGACGAACGGAGCCGGGCTGCAGGTGATCTACGATTCCGTCGGGAAGACGACGTTCGAGAAAGGCCTCGGCTGCCTCGCGCTCCGGGGAATGATGGTGCTGTACGGCCAGTCGAGCGGACCGGTGGGACCGTTCGACCCTCAGGTGTTGAACCAGAAGGGCTCGCTCTTCCTCACGCGGCCGACCCTCGCCCACTACATCGCCACGCGCGCCGAGCTGCTCGCGCGGGCCGGCGAGGTGCTGGGCTGGATCAAGAGCGGGAAACTGACGGTGCGCATCGAGCGCGAGCTCCCGCTCGCGCAAGCCGCAGAGGCGCACCAGCTGCTGTACGGACGCAAGACCACGGGGAAGGTGTTGCTGGTTCCTTAATCTCCAGTTCACCCGGAGTTATCCGTATGACATTGCCTACCCGACCGCTCGGCTCGAGCGGACTCGATATCACGACTGTCGGCTTCGGCGCGTGGGCGATCGGCGGCGGCGGGTGGGCCTTCGGCTGGGGCCCACAGGCCGACGCCGACTCGCTCGCGGCGATGCATCGGGCGTTCGAGCTGGGCATCAACTGGATTGATACCGCCGCCGTGTACGGTCTCGGCCATTCCGAAGAGCTGGTCGGGCGTCTGCTGCGGGAGCTGCCCTCGGGCGACCGCCCACTGGTGTTCACCAAGTGCGGGCTGGTGTGGGACGAACGCGATCGCATGAAGGAAGCGCGGCGCGTGCTGCGCCCGGATTCCATCCGAACGGAGTGCGAGGCGTCGCTCCGACGGCTGGGCGTCGAGCGGATCGACCTGTATCAGTTTCACCGGCCTGACGAGACGGGGACGCCAGTGGAGGACTCCTGGCACGCCATGGTACGGCTCGTGGAGGAAGGCAAGGTGCGAGCCGCGGGCGTCTCGAACTTCGCCGTCCCGTTGCTCGAGCGATGCGAGGCGATCCGCCACGTGGATTCGCTGCAGCCGCCCTTCTCCCTGATCCGTCGCGAGGCCGCGGCTCACGAGATTCCGTGGTGCGCCGGGCACGACACAGGCGTGATCGTGTACAGCCCGATGCAGGCGGGCCTCCTGACGGACAGCTTCACGGCGGCCCGAATGTCCGCGCTCGCTCAGGACGACTGGCGGCGTCGCGCCGTGGAGTTCCAGGAGCCGAACCTGAGCCGCAGTCTTGCACTCCGGGACGCGTTGCAACCGATCGCCCGGCGGCACGGCGCCACGGTCTCTGCCGTCGCGGTGGCGTGGACACTCGCATGGCCGGGGGTGACAGGGGCGATCGTCGGTGCTCGCACGGCCGCGCAGGTGGATGGCTGGATCGGCGCCGCGACGCTCGGGCTGACGGCGGCGGATCTCGACGAGATCGCCGCGGCAATCACGCGGACGGGCGCGGGCACGGGCCCGACGATCCCGGTGGCGGGCCGCGTGACCGGGAGGCGCTGAGCCGGGCTCGCCCCCGCCTCGCGTACTTCAAGACCTGGTACGCACCCGACGCGCCAGCTCAGGACCGTGGACGAGCTGGTGGGTGAGTGGGCGGCTGCGCCGGAGCCGGCGGTGGCGTAGGGCGCGCTTGTCGCTGGGCGGCGCGCACCCACACCCGCACTTCCGCTGGCGTGGGGCGCGCGCCACCCCTCCCGGCCCGCACCATCTTCCACACTGAGTCGGGGTCGGAGCCCGACAGGGCCTCGACGCTCCCCACTCCGCCGCCGATCAGGACGGCCGCGTGCGCGGTGCCGATGCCTCGGAGTGTCACGAGGCGCGCCGCCTCATGCGCCGCGCGCGCGTCGCGCGGGCTCAGGTTGGCGCGGTAGGCGAGCTCCGCCACGGGGCTCTCCGCGACCCGGAACACGGTTTCCCACCCAGCCTCGCGCAATCGCGCGATCACCCCGTTCGTCACGCCCGGCAGATCGCGCAGCGTCGGCGTCATGGAGCTCACCGTCCAGTGGTCGATCCCGATGAGCACGAGAAGTACGAATGCCGCGGAGCCGACCAGAGTTCGCGGGGTGGTGCGCGGCGCGAGGACGTGATAGAGCGACCACACCTCGAGCGCGAAAAACGGGAATCCGAGGAACCCGATCAGGGGCATCTCGAAGATCTTCAGGCGCTCGAGGAACGGGACCGTGTAAATCCAGCGGCCACGCGCCATGGCGTTGAACGATTCCCACACCACGCCGGCGAAGAGGCCCGCGGCCATGAGCCGTGCGATGCGCCCCCCAGTCCCGCGGGCGATGTCCGCAAACAGCGAGTGCTCGGGATCGCGTCGGTACAACAGCGGCTCGACGATGAGCCAGACCGCACCCCAGGTGAGCGGGTAGAGATAGCGCGGGAAAACCAGCACGGCAGCCAGCAGTCCCCAGCCGACCCAGCCGGCGATCTCCAGATGCCGAGGCTCGAGGGTGAAGCTGCGGAGTCGCAGATCGCGCCACACCCCCAGGCGGTCCAACAGGCGCTCGGGGAGCAGCACCGCGGGGACGACCGTGGCGAGCGACACCGTGATCCCGAGCCAGCGCTCGAGGCGGCTCGCTGGCAAGAAGACGTAGTACCAGTCCTGCAGCCGAAAGTTGATCGCCTCGAACAGGAACCAGATCACCGCCGACCACCACAACATCACCACGAGCTCGCGGGACCGGGCGAGGAGCGACTCACCGCCGAGCATGACCACTACCTCGTCGAGGATGACAAGGGTAGGGTACCAGGCCAGGACGTAGAACCAGGTGGGGACCGGTGGGATCTCGTAGCCGAGCAGCAGGACGGCGGCGATCAGCACGACCGCCGCCGTTGCGAGTCTCACCCGGGTCAGTGCGGCAACCGCGGCCGCAGGTAGCCGTAGGTCCACGTTCTCACCACGGCGGCGAGGATTGTCACCGCCATCACACCGATGCCTGCGCCCACCTCGATCACAACGCCCTCCGCGAGTGCGACCCGAATCTTAACGCGACGTAGCGACCGGTCGAAACACCAGATCCTGGTAGTCGAAGCTGAAGTCCGCGAGCGGCGACACGGCCGCCATCTGGAACCGATCGATGGACCCATCCGGAGTGAGCCCGAAGGTCACATACGCGTCCTCGAGGTGCTTCGTGCGCCAGCGCGCGATGAACGTGTCATACTGCCAGTGCTCGAGGTCTCCCACGAATGCGGGGGAGCGGCCGAACCGGAGGACGAGCCGGCCATTCTCGAAGCCCACGCTGGCGTCCCCGTACAGCTCGTCGCGGTACGATCCCACGTACCTGGCGAGCGGCAGGGACGGCCGAGACAGCGAGTCCCGCCCCGCGCGGGTGGCCTTGAGCGTCGAGTCGGCACCGCTTCGGGCGAGCTGCTCGGCCTGGGCGAACGCCGCCACCCAGTCCCCCCGCGGCCGTGGCGCGCCGAGTAGATCGTTGACCAGCCGGTAGGTGAGCGCGGCCATCAGGTCCGACTCGGAGTTGGTGAGAATCACGATCCCGAGTTTCTCGGCCGGCACGAGCGTGATCTGTGACGACATCCCGGCGAGCCCGCCCGTGTGCGACACGAGCTTGCGCCCCTGGTAGTCCCGCACCCGCCAGCCCAGCGCGTATTCCGCAAAGTTGGCCCGCAGCGCGGCGAGCGGCGGCGGGGGGTCCGGAATGGGCAGGAGGGTCTGGCCCGACCACATCTCGCGCGCTTGCCGCTCGCTGAACAGGCGTCCGCCTGAATAACGGCCCGAGTCGAGCCGACAGACGAGCCACCGTGCCAAGTCCGTCACGTTGGATGCGATCCCGCCGGCGGAGGCGATGTTGTCGACCGAATCGAGCGGGACTACCTGCAGCTTGCCGTCCTCGACCGCGTGCGGCGTGGCGGCGTTTCGACTCGACGTGAAGAATGCCGTGGTCGTCCCGGACTCGGTCATGCCGAGCGGCGCGAAGATGCGGTTCTTCACGAAGTCGTCCCAGGTCTGGCCGGCGACCGCGGGGAAGATCTCGCCTGCCACGATGTAGAGCACGTTGTCGTATGCGTAGGCGCTGCGGAAGCTCGACACGGGCCTGGCGAAGCGGATCCGGTAGGCGATCTCGCCCCGGTTGTAGTTCGAGTGGAACCACAACAGGTCGCCCGCGCCCAGGCCCAGGCCGCTCCTGTGTGTCACGAGATCTCGGACCGTGAACTCGCGGGTCACGTAGGGGTCGTATAGCTGGAACCCCGGGAGGAACTTCGTCACGGCATCGTCCCACGACAGCTTCCCCTCGTCGGCCAGGATCGCGAGCGCGGCGGTCGTGAATGCCTTGGTATTCGAAGCGATCTGGAACAGCGTGTGGGCGTCCACGCGGGCCGTGTCGCTCAGCGTGCGCACGCCGTAGCCCTTGGCGAACAGCACTCGGCCGTTCTTCACGACGGCGATCGCGGCCCCCGGCGTCTGGAGCGCCCGGAGTCCTCCGGCGACGTAGGCGTCGAAGTCCTTCTGGCGGACGCTCTGCCCCGGGGTCGTGGAGGGGGCGAAGAGCGCCAGCCCCGCGGTGACGAGGGTAATCCTCACGGCGATCGAGCTCGGTCTACAATCCGGTGGATAGGCGCACCACGGCGTTCCGACCCTCCCCAAATGCGAACACTTTGTAGCGGCTGAGAAAGTCGGTGTACCGTGTGTTCGTGGCGTTGCGGACTCGGACGTCGAGATAGATGAGACGGCCGCCAACGGTCTGTTCGAGCCCCGCCCCCAAGTTGAGGAGCTGGTACGCCGGGGTCTGGTGGTCGAACGGCCCGAGGCGGGTCTGGCGCGTGACGGCCTGGAGCCCGGCGCTTAGGTAGACGCGCTCGGCCCACCGGAGCCCGGTCGTGTGCCATTCCGCTTCGACGTCCGCCCGAGGCGCGGGCGTGAGCGGCAACGGCTCGTTCGTGTCTTCGCTTGTGCCCCGCACGGCGTCCACTCTCGCGCGCAAGGTGAGTACCGGGACAACCACGACCTCCGCACCCGCCTCCGCGCCCACGATCACAGCCCGCGCTTGCTGGTAGCGATAGATCGCGAGTCCGGACCCCGGGTCGGTCGAGCCGGTTGGCGCGATATAGAGGTAGCTGCCGATCTGGTTCCGATACGCGGCGAGTTCGCCTCGTACACGGCTGCTTTGCCACCGGACGCTCAGGTCGGCGTTGAAACTCACCTCCGGGCGCGCGGTCGGCAGCCCGATCTCGTAGCGGTCCTCCCCCAGGTGAGGCCCGTTAGTGAAGAGCTCGAACAGAGTCGGCGCGCGGAACGCTCGGCCGGCGTTCGCCGCGACCGCGAGCCCCGGCGCGGCGCGATAGACCACACCAAGAGTCGCGGTCAGCGCAGAGGCGTTCCGTGTCTGGGCCGAAACCTGAAGTGCGGCATTGGAGTCGGCCCTCAAGTGGCGGGCGTCGCCGCGGGCGCCGAACAACAGGGTCCAGCGGCCCAGCGTGGCCGTCTCGAGTGCGAATACCGCTCCGCCGACGGTCCGGGCTGCGGGGACCAGGGGCTCGATGCCGCGCGTCTGATTGTCCTGATACAGGCCGGAAACGCCTACTGTGCCGGTGAGTCCGCCGGGCGAAGAGTGGTGCAGCAGGACGTCTGTCGAATAGGTGTTCAACAGCAGATCGAAGTTCGGAGTCGAATCCCCGTTGCGACTCTGGTCGGACACTTCCTGGAGGGAGTGACGCTGCCACTGGGACTTCGTCTCAAGGCGCACGCCACCGATGACGCTGTTGCTCGCGAGCTGCAGCCTGTTGTCGGACAGCCGGCGGAGCGGTCCGTCCGTGTTGTCGGCGGGCACGGGAGCGCCGTCGAGCAATCCGAACGCGCCCCCATACCGTGTGTAGCGGAGGGTGACCGTGCTGCGGTCCCCGTGTAGGCCGGCCACCGCTTCCCCGTTGATGGCGTGGAACGCGGTGTTGTAGATATCGCCCGTGGGCGTGGAGTCGTTGCCCGGCGGTGTGTGGAAGTTGTCCGCGCGGCGCCCAATACCGGTCAGCCCCCAGCCGAACCGACCGCTCGCCCCCTCGACTCGGAGCACCGTTCCCACTTCGTTGTTGTTGGTCGCGCCGTACAGCTCGGCGGCGCCCCGCATGAAGGATGGATGCCCACGGCCGTCGGGTACCTCATTGGGGATTACGTTGATCACGCCGCCGATCGCGTCCGAGCCATAGAGCACGCTCGCCGGCCCGCGGATCAGCTCCACGCGGTCGGCCAGCCGGGCGTCCACTGAGGGGCCGTCTTCGTCACTCCACGAGTAGTCCTCGAGGCGCTGTCCGTTATCGAGCACCAGCACGCGCGGTCCCGTGAGTCCTCTAATGACCGGTTTGCCCACTTGCTCGCCCGTGCTCAGCGTACGGACACCCGGAAGCTGGTCCAACGCGTGCGCGAGCGACACCTCGTGGGCCCGCCGCAGTTGCTCACCCGAGAGCTCTGAGGTCGGCAGCGGTGAGGCGAGGGGGCTAATGGCGGAGCGGGTGGCGGTCACTGTGACTGCGCCGAGGTGCAGCGCGCTGGGCCGAACCACGAGCCTGAGCGGCGGGCCGGGAACGGGGGCGGTCGCAACGATTGGCGCGTAGCCCAGGCGGCGAACGACCAGGGTGTAGCGACCTGTGGGTAGCTCGGCGACCCGGAACATTCCGTCCGCCTGAGTCACCAGCGTCAGGCCGAGTTCGGCCACGTTGACGCTAGCTGCGGCGAGGGGATGGCCGGCCGTGTCGACCACCGTGCCGCGCAGTGTGTCGCCGCCCGCCAGCAATGACGCGAGGAGCGCCGCAATGGCCAGAGTCACCGCTTGTCTCCCGAGAAATGACGAACGGCTCGCAGCATACCCTACCGAATGAAACGTCGCAAGCCGCCCAGAAAACACGTGGGGCCCGACCCAATCATCGGGCCGGGCCCCGGCTGCGGGTGATCTACGCGCTCACTCCTTATCGTACTTCAGGGCGAGCCTGAGTTGC
>DASQAM010000548.1:0-2205 GCA_035635735.1 Gemmatimonadales bacterium
CGCTCCGCCACCGAGCTCGCGCGGCTCGTCCGGTCGCGCGAAGTCTCGCCGGTCGAGGTCGTCGAGGCGTGCCTCGCGCGCGTCGAGCGCTACAACCCCGCCGTCAACGCCGTCGTCACGCTCAATCCCCGGGCGCTCGACGACGCCGGCGACCTGGAGCTGCGGTTGGTGCGGGGCGAGGAGGTGGGTCTGCTCGCGGGCCTGCCCGTCGGCATCAAGGATGTGACCCCGGTCGCCGGGCTCCGTACGACGTACGGCTCCACGCTCTATCGGGACTACGTACCCACCGAGGATGCGCTGGTGGTCCGCCGGCTGCGGGACGCGGGCGCGGTGATCCTCGGGAAGACGAACTGTCCCGAGTTCGCCGCCGGTGGGAACACCTTCAACGAGGTGTTCGGCCGCACGCGTAACCCCTGGGACCCGACGCGCAGCGCCGGCGGCTCGACAGGCGGCGGCGCGGCTGGGCTCGTCACCGGCATGACCGCGCTCGCCGAAGGGACGGACCTAGGCGGGTCGCTGCGGATTCCCGCGTCGTTCTGCGGCGTGGTCGGGCTCCGGCCGTCGGTCGGGCTCGTTCCGACCTATCCGGCGGACTGGGCGTGGGACACGCTTCAAGTCGAAGGCCCCATGGCCCGCACCGCCCAAGACGTGGCCCTGATGCTCCAGGCCGTGGCGGGTCCGAGCCCGCTCTCTCCCCTCTGCCAGCCCACCGCCGGCCGTAACTTCGTGGCCGCGGCCGCCCGCGGCATCCCGCAAGGCCTGCGGGTCGCCTACTGTCCCGATATCGCCGGAATCGGCATCGATCCCGCCATCGAGCGGGTGTGCCGCCGGGCCGCAGTCGGGCTCGGCGAGCTCGACGTGCAAGTCGAGGAGATCGACCTCGACCTATCGTTCGGGCGGAAGGCGTTCCTCACGCTGCGCGGGTTGTGGTTCGTGGCGCAGATGTTTCCACGGATGGACCAGCTCGACCGATTCGGAGCCAACGTGGCGGGGAACATTCGCGCCGGGCTCGACACGACTATGCGCGACCTCGGCGCCGCGGAAGCGGCGCGGGGCAGGATGTGGCACCTGTTCCGTGAGTTCTTCGCGAAGTTCGACCACCTGGTCACGCCGTGCATGGCGGTTCCGTCCTTTGCGGTGGACCAAAATTATCCCGAGACCGTGGCCGGCAAGAAAATGGAGACGTACGTGGATTGGATCGCGCCCACGTTCGTGCTGAGTCTCACCGGTCTGCCGGTCGCGTCGGTGCCGTGCGGGCTCGATCCCGACGGGTTGCCGGTGGGTCTGCAGATCGTCGGTAAGCCGTTCGGCGAGGAGGCGCTGCTGGCCCTGGCATCCCGGGTCCAGCAGCGCCATCCCATCGGCCGTCCGCCGCTGCTTCGCGAAGCGACGAGCCGGTAAGCTGCTCATCCGCGACCGACCCGGCAACGGGTGACAGCTGTCACCCACCAGTGGGCCCACAATCGCCGATGTTCTCGACAACAAGGAGGCTTAACGTGAGCGGCAGCCAGTGGGCACGGTTACGCAACGATGCCAGCGTCCCGCTACGGCGCGGGGCATGGTATCGGGTGCTCCGAGTGACAACCACCGACGCGGTCTTGGACGTGAACCAGCGCGTCGTCAACGTGCCGCGCGCTGCGCTGCAGATGACGGGCCGTGCGCCCGGCGTCTGGGCGATCGTTCCGCGACCCGGCAACGCGCGGCAGCTGCCCCACAGCTGGGGTGCCCGCTATGGCGTGTGCCCGCAATGCCACGCGCGAGCGCCGCTCCCAAAAGGGTCCCTCAACATGCGCTGCGGGAAGTGCGGTGGCGTGTTCGACCTGGGCTGGGGCGACTCCTACGACGTGTGACGTCGATGGCCACCGTGGCCCCTAGAGCGCCGACTTGCCAGCCTTTTGTTGCGCCTCCTTTCGCACCAGCGCGAAGCCAAGCGCATTGAAGTTGTAGTCCGCGATCTCGCGGAACAGCTTCTTGGCCTGCGCCACGTCACCTGCACCCTCTGTCGCCACCGCGAGCTGATACGTGACGTAGGGATCGAACGGGTTGCCCTGCCGGAGGTGTCCGGCCGCCTCTTGATACTTGCCCTGATACAGCGCGATGAATCCCTTCAGTTGGTGCATCGGCTCGAGCTTGCGCGGGTTCGCGTCGGGCTCGAGCAGCTGGCTGATGCGGTCCGCCTGCGTCTGAGCGGTCGTGTAGTCGCCC
>DASQAM010000549.1:0-1542 GCA_035635735.1 Gemmatimonadales bacterium
TCAGCCGGCCGGAAGTCGGCCAGGTGCTGGCTGACGGACTGCGGGAGGCGGCAGTCGCATGACGGACAAGCCGCTCAGCCCGGTCGAGAAGGTGAAGGAAGAGAGCCGCGGCCTGCGGGGTGATCTCGCGGCCCAACTCTCCGCCGGCGGCGACCATTTCTCCGAGGCGGGGGCTCAACTCCTCAAGTTCCACGGGACCTACCAACAGGAGGACCGCGACCGGCGTCGCGCGCTACGCGGCACGGACGCGGAGGCATCTCACCAGTTCATGGTTCGCTGCAAGATCCCGGGCGGTGCGCTCACCGGAGAGCAGTACCTCGTGATCGACGATCTGGCGGACCGCTACGGCAACGGCACGCTCCGTGTCACCACGCGCCAGGGAAACCAGTTCCACGGCGTGCTCAAGGGCGATCTCAAAGCGACGATCCGCTCCGTGAACGACGTCCTGGTGACCACACTGGGCGCATGCGGCGACGTGGTCCGCAACGTGATCTCGTGCCCCGCTCCGCTGCGGGGCGGCCTGCGAGAAGAGGTCCTGCGAGTTGCCCGGCAGGTGTCGGATCACCTGTTGCCGCGAACGCGGTCGTATCACGAGATCTGGCTCGACGGCGAGCCCGTGGCGGGCGGCCCGCCGGGGGGGGAGCCCGACCCGATTTACGGGACCCGGTACCTGCCGCGCAAGTTCAAGGTCGCGTTCGGGTTCCCGGACGATAATTGCTGCGACGTGCACTCGAACGACCTGGGGTTCCTCGTGGTCGCACGGGGGAATCGGCTCGCGGGATTCAACGTGCTGGTGGGCGGCGGCATGGGGCGCACTCACGGCAAGACGGACACCTATCCGCGGCTCGCCGACACGCTGGGATTCGCCAAGACGGGCGAGGTGCGAGAGGTCGCCGAGGCCGTGGTCAAAGTGCAACGGGATCACGGTAACCGCGACGACCGGCGCCACGCGCGGCTCAAGTACCTGCTCGACAAGCAGGGACTGGACTGGTTTCGCGAGCAGGTGGAGCGTCAGCTCCGTCGCCCGCTCGCGCCGGCTGCACCGGTCCAGGTGTCGGACATCGAGGACCATCTCGGGTGGCACGAGCAGGGAAAGGGACGTTCGTTCCTGGGCGTGTTCGTCGAGAACGGCCGCATCCGCGACGACGCGAACCACCGGCTGCGGAGCGCCCTGCGCCTCCTGGTCGAGACCGTTAGAGGGGGCGTTCGCTTCACGCCCCAGCAGAACCTGCTGTTGACCAATATCCCCGACCGACAGCAGCGGCTGGTGGACCGGATCCTGGCCGACCACGGCATCGCCGGTCACCGAGCCCTTTCGGTGGTGCGACGCTGGTCCATGGCGTGCCCGGCACTCCCCACCTGCGGCCTCGCGGTCGCCGAAGCGGAGCGGGTGCTGCCCGACGTGATCGCGGAGCTCGAGGTCGAGCTCGAGCGGCTGGGCGTGGCCGATGCGGCCCTCACGGTCCGGATGACCGGCTGCCCCAACGGCTGCGCGCGGCCCTACACCGCCGATCTCGCGTTCGTGGGTCGCTCCCTGAACAA
>DASQAM010000550.1:0-1767 GCA_035635735.1 Gemmatimonadales bacterium
GGCCAAGATCGCGGACACCTGCACCACGGCGTTCCATGCCCTCTGGCTCCACGACTACGGACGCGTCGACCTGCGGCTGACGCACGACGACGCCGTCTATGTCCTGGAGGTCAACCCCAACCCGTTTCTCGCGCAGGAGAATGAGATGGCGGATGCGGCCGAGAAGGCGGGCATGAGCTATAACGCGTTCATCCAGCGGATCGTGGACGAGGCACTGGCACGTGGCCCCGCGTAAGCGCGAGACCCCGACGCCCGAACTGCGCTGTCCTACGTGCGCGGCCGAAGTGCAGCGCTTCTGGGCGAACTGCTCGAACTGCGGCCGCCGGCTCGAGTGGCGCGACGCTACCAAGGAGACGGGCGCGGAGTGCTACTACTGCGGCTGGGTGGTGTCGGACAGCTTCTCGTTCTGCCCCTGGTGCGGTCGCGACATCGCCGACCGGGCCTCGAGCCTGGAGCCGCTCAAGGCCCCCAAGGGGTTCAAGTACCACCGGCGCTGTCAGTGGGGCTGCGGCGGTGGTGTGATGTACCCGATGCGTTCTTGTCCCTGGTGCGGACGCCCGCAGAAATGGCGCTATCAGGAGTTCCACAACATCTGCCCGCATTGCAACAAGGGCGTGAACGACTGGATGGACGTCTGCCCGTGGTGCGGCAAAGATGCCACGGGACGCGACTTGATCCGCCAGGCCCTGCGGCGGGTACGGCAGCTCCTCGTCGTCGGCCGTCTCAAGGGTTGGAACTACCGGGTGCTCTTGCGGCCGGGCGTTTCCGGCGTGACCCATCGGACACCCAAGATCATCGAGATCGAGCGCCGCTACGTGACCAGCAAGCGGCGGCGCCGCGACGAGATCTCGTGGAACATGCTGAGCGGCCTGATTCTGCACGAGCTGGGTCACTCTTTCCTCTATCACAACTGGTCGTTCACCCGGACTGGGCGGTTCCGGCGGGCGTTCGGGGAGGTGCGCAAGGCATACCGCGTCTCCGACTCGAAGTGGGTGGACTTCGAGCGCCGGGGCGTCACCACCACGCTCCCGAACTACGTCACTGCGTACGCCGCGACGCATCCGCAGGAGGATTTCGCCGAGACGTTCCGGTTCTATGTATCGCGGCGTGGGCGACTGCGCGAGCTGTTCGCCGAGTTCGGGCGCAAGCGTAAGGGCGTGCCGGTGTTCGAGAAGTTCCTCGTGCTGCACGACTACATCCGGAGCCTCAGGGGATGGAGTTGAGCATCCGAAGGAACGTCGAGAACTAGGTTAAATTGAAGGACCGCACTCGAGCGAAAGAGGAGCCATGGCTTTGATGCGTACGTCGAATCCGGCCCTGAATGCCAAGACCTTCGTCGATGTCCGGCGCGACCCTAGCGCGCCGGCGATGACGGTCGAGGGCACGGTAAACCGGACGGCCTTCCTGTTGTTCTTGGTGGTCGTCCCTGCAGCGTGGGTGTGGGCACAGGTCCGCACGGCGCTCAACCCGTCGGTTGCAGGCCCGTGGATCCTGGGGGGCGCGATCGGCGGCCTGGTGGTCGCATTCGTCACGATCTTCAAGAAGGAATGGTCGCCAGTGACCGCTCCGATCTATGCGGCGCTCGAGGGCTTGGCGGTGGGTGGGTTGTCGGCCGTGCTCGAGACTAAGTATCCGGGGATCGCGATGCAGTCGGTGGGCCTCACGTTCGCCACGCTGGCGGCTATGCTCCTCGCCTATCGCTCGGGGCTCATCAAGCCAACCGAGAAGTTCAAGCTCGGCGTCGTCGCGGCGACGGGGGCGATCGCC
>DASQAM010000551.1:0-3768 GCA_035635735.1 Gemmatimonadales bacterium
GATCCTCCCTCCCAAGTCGCGTGCGATGAACGACATGGAGGCGATGATCTATCACTTCAAGCAGGTCATGGAAGGCGTGAAGGCGCCGGTGGGCGAGGCCTACGTCGGGATCGAGAACCCGAAGGGCGAGCTCGGGACCTATCTGGTGTCGGACGGCACCGCGAAACCCGTGCGGTGGCGCATCCGGCCGCCCTCGTTCATCAACCTCTCGGCCCTCTCCAAGATGGCGGAGGGGCACCTGTTGAGCGACCTGATCGCGATCAACGCGTCGGTCGACATCGTCATGGGCGAGGTGGATCGATGAGTGTCGGCGCGCATCCGGCGCAGCAGCCGGGCACGGAGGAGTACCAGCCCGTGTTCGTGGGCAAGACGCTCGAGCAGCTGAGCGAGATCCTCACGCGCTATCCGACTAAGCAGGCGGCCCTCCTGCCGGCCCTGTGGCTCGTGCAGCAGGCGCGCGGCTGGATTTCCGACCGCAACATGGCCGAGGTCGCTGAAGTCCTGGGGTTGACGGCGGCGTACGTGAAGGGCGTCGTGACGTTTTACACCATGTATCACCAGCACCCGGTGGGGAGGCACTTCGTGCAGGTGTGCACCACTTCACCGTGCAATATCTGCGGCGCCGAGGCCGTCGTGAAGGCGCTGCTCGACGCGACCGGCGCCAAGGAGCTCGGCGCCACCAGCCCCGACGGTAAGTGGACGGTGATCGAGGTGGAGTGTCTGGGGGCCTGCGGGTTTGCGACGCCGGTGCTCGTGAACGATGACTTCATCGAGTCCGTCACGCCGGACAAGGTGCCGGATCTCGTGAAGCGGTACAAGTAAATGGGGTACCCGCATAAGCCGCACGCGAAGGAGACGGTCATCCTCTCCAAGCATTTCGGCGAGGCTGACGCCCGCACGTACAAGGGCTGGATGAAGCGGGGCGGCTACGAGAGTCTCGCCCAGGCGCTCACCATGGAGCCCGCCCGGGTGATCGACGTCGTGAAGGAATCGGGGCTGCGAGGCCGGGGCGGTGCCGGCTTCCCCACGGGCCTGAAGTGGTCCTTCATGCCGAAGGAAAAGAAGAAGCCCCACTACCTCTGCGTGAACGCCGACGAATCGGAGCCCGGCACGTTCAAGGACCGCGAGATCATGCGCTGGACGCCACACGCGCTGCTCGAGGGCGCCGCCATCGCGGCGCACGCCATTCAGGCCGAGGTGGTCTACATCTACATTCGCGGCGAGTTCACCGAGCCCTGGGCGGTCATGGAGCGAGCCCTCGCGGAGGCGAGCGCCGCCGGCGTGTTCGGCGCCATCAAGCTCTATCTCCACCGCGGCGCGGGCGCCTACATCTGCGGTGAAGAAACGGCGCTCATGAACTCGATCGAGGGCAAGCGCGGCAACCCCCGGATCAAGCCGCCGTTCCCAGCCGCGGCCGGCGTGTTCGGCATGCCCACGACGATCAACAACGTCGAGACGCTGGCCGCCGTGCCGCACATCCTCACCCAGGGCGCGGCCTGGTACAAGGCGTTGTGCCTGTCGAATCCTAAGAGCACAGGCACGAAGCTGTTTTCCGTATGCGGCCACGTGCAGCGCCCCGGCAATTACGAAGTGACGATGGGCTTCCCGCTGAAGGACCTGGTGTACGAGCTGTGCGGCGGTGTGGGGCAGGGACGGACCCTCAAGGCGTGCATCCCCGGCGGCTCATCGGTGCCGATTCTCACGCGCGAGGAGACCGAGGCCACGCTGCTCGACTACGAGGGCGTGGTGGAGCGCGGCTCGATGCTCGGGTCGGGCGGTGTGATCGTGTTCGACGACACCGCCGACATGGTCTACCAAATCATGCGCCTCGCCAAATTCTACGCCCACGAGTCCTGTGCCCAGTGCACGCAGTGCCGTGAAGGCACCGCGTGGACGGTGAAGATCATGGAGCGGATCCTCACGGGCCAGGGCAAGATGCAGGATCTCGACCTGTTGCTCGACTTGTCCGACAACATGACGGGCAAGACGATCTGCGTGCTGTCGGATTCCTGCGCGGCGCCGGTGGTGTCGGGCATCAAGAAATTCAAGAACGAATTCGAAGCCTACATCACGGGCAAGCGCCGCCCCGTCGCGGCGGATTGAGGGCGGATGGCCGACGCGGCAGTCAATCTCACGATCGACGACGTCCCGATCAGCGTCCCGGCCGGGACGCTGCTGATCGAAGCCGCCAAACAAGCGGGCGTGCTGGTGCCGCACTACTGCTACCACCCGGGA
This sequence comes from Gemmatimonadales bacterium, assembly GCA_035635735.1. GTDB lineage: Bacteria > Gemmatimonadota > Gemmatimonadetes > Gemmatimonadales > GWC2-71-9 > AG41. The sequence continues at coordinate 2,236 of DASQAM010000551.1, forward strand.
CTCCCGGTGGCGGGCGTGTGCCGCATGTGCCTGGTCGAGATCGAGAAGGCCCCCAAGCTGCAGATCGCGTGCGCGACGCAGGTGGCCGAGGGCATGGTGGTGCGCACGCAGTCGGCGCAGGCCAAGAAGGGCCGCACGAGCGTGCTCGAGCTCCTGTTGATCAATCATCCGCTCGATTGCCCGATCTGCGATCAGGCCGGCGAGTGCGAGCTGCAGGACTTCACCTTCCAGGAAGGCCGCCCGGCCACGCGCTACAGTCCGGACTACGCCAAGCGCTTCAATCCCGTCGAAGACTTCGGGCCCGACGTGCTGTACGTGCCCAACCGCTGCATCCTCTGCACCCGCTGCGTGCGCTTCATGGAGGACGTGGCGCAGGAGCCGGTGTTGAACGTGTCCGAGCGCGGCGACCGCGCCTACATCGGCATCCATCCCGACGCGCGGCTGGACCATTCCTGGGCCGGGAACGTGGTGGATCTCTGCCCGGTGGGCTCGCTCCTGTCGAAGGACTTTCTGCACAAGGCGCGGGCCTGGGAGCTCGACAAGTCCGCGTCGGTGTGCACCGGCTGCTCGCAGGGTTGCAACGTCACGCTCGACACACGCGACAACGTCGTCGTGCGCGTGCGGCCGCGGGTCAATCTCGCGGTGAACCGCTACTTCATCTGCGATCACGGCCGCATGAACTATCGCTGGATGAGCCGGGGCGACCGCATCGAAGCCCCGCTCGTGAAGCACGACGGCGCCTACCGCGCGGTCGATTGGGACGAGGCGCTGGACCACGCGCGCACGGCGCTGCGCGGCGCCAAGGGCAAGGCGGTGGCGCTAGTGTCGCCCACGGCCTCGACCGAAGCGTTGTTCCTGGCACGCCGGTTGCTCGGCGGCTTGGACTTCACGGGCGCGTTCCAGCTGGTGATGGGTGAAGCCGCGCCGCTCGCGGGCGTGCCCAATCTGGCGCTGCGCCCCGAGCGCGCGCCCAACGGCACGGGCGCCGAGCTGTTGGGGTACGGGAAGGACTTCGCGGCCGCCCTCGCCGCCGCGGCGTCCGCGGCTGTCGTGCTGGTGCTGGACGATCCGCAGGCGGCGGTCGAGACGGCGGGCACGTTGATCTATCTCGGCACCGTGCCGCCCGAGCACGAGAGCGCGCGCACGCCCGACATCGTCCTGCCGATCACCAACGTCGCCGAAGAAGAAGGCACGTTCGTCAACCGCGACGGGCGGGTGCAGCGCTATCTCCAGGCCAAGCCCGCGCCCGGCATGGCACGGCCCGCGTGGTGGGTGCTCGCGGAACTGATGGGGAACGGGGAACGGGGAATGGGGAAGGGGATACAGACGGCGGCGGATGCGTTCGACGTCCTCGCCGAATCGGTGGATGGCTTCGCCGGGCTGAGCTATGGCGAGCTGGGCCTGGGCGGCAAGACCATCGCGGCGGGCACGCTCGCCGGAGTGCCGGCGTGACGTTCTTCCTCATCACGTCGGCCATCAAGATCGTCATCGTGTTCACGGCGATCCTGGTGGGCGTCGCGTTCCTCACGTACG
>DASQAM010000552.1:0-4275 GCA_035635735.1 Gemmatimonadales bacterium
CGGCGCACCGCTCCGACGTTCCCGGAGCTGGCGCTCGATCCCGCAGACACGCGACGCGCGTTCGCCGAGCGCGGCTGGCGCACCGTGGTCGGTTTTCAGACGCGGAATCCCGTGCACCGGGCGCACGAGTACATCCAGAAGGCGGCGCTCGAGACGGTCGACGGGCTGCTGCTGCACCCACTCCTCGGGCCTACCAAAGACGACGACGTCCCGGCCGCCGTGCGCGTCAAGAGCTACCGCGTGCTGCTGGAGCGCTACTACCCGCGGGAGCGCGTGCTGCTCGCCGGGTTTCCGGCCGCGATGCGCTACGCCGGGCCCCGGGAGGCCGTGTTCCATGCGCTGGTGCGCAAGAACTACGGTTGCACTCACTTCATCGTGGGCCGCGATCATGCGGGGGTCGGGAACTACTACGGCACTTACGACGCGCAGCGGATCTTCGAGCGCTTTGCGCCGGCTGAGCTCGGCATTCACCCCATCTGCTTCGAGCACACGTTCTACTGCCGGCGCTGCGGCGGCATGGCGTCACCCAAAACTTGCCCGCACGACGCCGACTCCCACGTGACGCTCTCCGGCACCAAGGTGCGCGAGCTGCTGCGCAGCGGCACGCTGCCGCCGCCCGAGTTCAGCCGGCCGGAAGTCGGCCAGGTGCTCGCCGACGGACTGCGGGAGGTGGCGGTCGCATGACCGACAAGCCGCTGAGCGCGGTCGAGAAAGTGAAGGAGGAGAGTCAGGGCCTGCGGGGTGATCTCGCGGCACAGCTCGCCGCCGCCGGAGACCATTTCTCCGATGCGGGGGCCCAGCTCCTCAAGTTCCACGGGACGTACCAACAGGAGGATCGCGACCGGCGCCGTGCGCTGCGTGGCACGGACGGCGAGCCGGCCCACCAGTTCATGGTCCGCTGCAAGATCCCCGGCGGCGTGCTCACCGGCGAGCAGTACCTCGTGATCGACGAGCTGGCGGACCGCTACGGCAACGGCACGCTCCGTGTCACCACGCGCCAGGGAAACCAGTTCCACGGCGTGCTCAAGGGCGATCTCAAAGCGACCATTCGCTCCGTGAACGACGTACTCGTGACCACGCTGGGTGCGTGCGGCGACGTGGTCCGCAACGTGATCTCATGCCCCGCGCCGCTCGAGGGCGGGTTGCGAGAAGAAGTGCTGCGAGTCGCCCGGCAGGTGTCCGATCACCTGTTGCCGCGAACCGGGGCGTATCACGAGATCTGGCTCGACGGCGAGCCGGTAGCCGGCGGCCCGGCGGGCGGGGAGCCCGACCCGATTTACGGCACGCGATACTTGCCGCGCAAGTTCAAGCTCGCGTTCGCGTTCCCGGACGATAATTGCTGCGACGTGCACTCGAACGACCTGGGGTTCCTGGTGGTCGCACAGGGCGATCGGCTCGCGGGATTCAACGTGCTGGTGGGCGGCGGCATGGGGCGCACTCACGGCAAGACGGACACCTATCCGCGGCTCGCCGACACGCTGGGATTCGTCAAGACGGCCGAGGTGCTAGAGGTGGCCGAAGCCGTGGTCAAGGTGCAGCGGGATCACGGTAACCGCAGCGACCGGCGCCACGCGCGGCTCAAGTACCTGGTCGACAAGCAGGGACTGGACTGGTTCCGCGAGCAGGTGGAGCGCCAGCTCGGCCGTCCGCTCGCGCCCGCCGCACCGGTCCAGGTCTCGGATATCGAGGACCATCTCGGGTGGCACGAGCAGGGCAGGGGACGCGCGTTTTTGGGCGTGTTCGTCGAGAACGGCCGGATCCGCGACGGCGAGGACCGCCGACTGCGGAGCGCGCTGCGCCGCGTTGTCGAGACCGTCGGCGGCGGCGTTCGCTTCACTCCCCAGCAGAACCTGCTGTTGACTGACATCCCCGACCGACAGCGGCCGCTCGTGGACCGGATCCTGGCCGACCACGGCAGCGCCGGTCACCGCGCGCTGTCGGTGGTGCGGCGCTGGTCTATGGCGTGCCCGGCACTCCCTACCTGCGGGCTCGCGGTTGCCGAAGCGGAGCGGGTGCTGCCCGACGTGATCGCGGAGCTCGAGGCCGAGCTCGAGCGGCTGGGCGTGGCCGATGCGGCGCTCACGGTCCGGATGACCGGGTGCCCCAACGGCTGCGCGCGGCCCTACACCGCCGATCTCGCGTTCGTGGGTCGCTCCCTGAACAAGTACGGCCTGTTCGTGGGTGGCAGCATGCTCGGCACGAGGTTGGGGACGCTGTACGCGGATCTCATTCCGCGCGACCGGCTCGTCGCCACCGTGCGGCCGCTGTTCGAGCGCTACCGTGACGAGCGGCTTGACGACGAGCGGTTCGGCGACTTCTGCCATCGGGTGGGGATCACGGCGCGGCGCGTCTCGGTCCCGGTCAGCTCGTGACGTTCTACCCGGTGTTTCTCAACCTGCGTGGGCGCCGAGCCGTGGTGATCGGTGGCGGTGCGGTCGCCGAGCAGAAGGTGCTCGGTCTCCTCTCGGCGGGCGCGCATGTCACCGTGGTGAGTCCCGAGACCACGCCCCGTCTGGCGGAGCTTGCGGCGGCGGGCGGGATCGATCTGCGGCGCCGCCCCTATCGGTCGGGCGATCTCGCGGGCGCATGGCTCGCCATCGCGGGCACCGACGATCGCGCGGCCAACGCCCAAGTGTGGGCCGAGGCCGAGCGGGAGGGCGTGCTGCTGAATGCCGTGGACGATCTGGACCACTGCAGCTTCATCGCGCCCGCGATTCATCGGGAGGGAAACATCACGGTCGCCGTGTCGACGTCGGGCAAGAGCCCGGCGCTCGCGGCTCGCTTGCGTCAGCGCGTCGCCCGGCTGATCGGACCGGCGGAGGCGCGTCTGTGCGAGCTGTTGGGTGAGCTCCGGCCCGAGCTGGCAGCACGCGTCTCGGACCCGCACGCCCGCACGGCGCTGTGGTATCGCATCGTGGACTCGGATGTGATCGAGTTCGTGCGGCGGGGGGATATGGAGGAGGCGCGCGAACGGATAGACGAGCTTGTTGACGAGCTCGTGAGGACCGGGACCGTCTACCTCGTCGGCGCCGGCCCCGGCGACCCCGGCCTGATCACCGCGAAGGGACTCGAGATCCTGCGTTCGGCCGACGTGGTCGTGTACGATCGCCTCGTCGCGCCATCTCTGCTGGCCGAAGCCCCGCCCGGAGCGGAGCGTGTGTTCGTGGGGAAGCGCCCGCACGGTGGTGGAGCGGACCTGGCGCAGGACGAGATCAACGCGCTGTTGGTCGAGCGAGCCCGGCGCGGGTTGACGGTCGTGCGGCTCAAGGGCGGTGATCCCTTCGTGTTCGGCCGCGGCGCTGAAGAGTGCGAGGCCCTGCGCGCCGCCGGAGTGCCGTTTCGGGTCGTCCCCGGCGTGACGTCCGCGATCGCCGTGCCTGCGGCCGCCGGGATTCCCGTCACCCACCGGCGACTCGCCTCGGCCTTCGCGGTGGTCACGGGACACGAGTGCGAGGGTGTGTCCAACCTCGATTGGGAGTCGCTCGCGCGGGTGCCGACACTGGTGGTGCTCATGGGGCTCTCCGCCTTGCCCGAAATCACCGCTCGACTGCTCGCGCACGGCGCGGACCCCGATACGCCCGCTGCGGCAATTGCGAGCGGTACGCTCCCGACCCAACGGGTGGTAGTAGCCACGCTGGCCACGCTCGCCGAACGGGTTGCAGAGGATGGTCTCGAGGCTCCCGTCACAGTGGTGATCGGTGAGGTGGTCCAGGTCCGGGAACTCCTGGGGGCAGAGCCCCTGGGATTGACGCTTCCCGCCCGGGGGTTAGTATCACAGCCATGAGCGTTCGTTGCGCCAGCCTGTCCATTACGGGCATTACCATCCGACTCGATCTGAGAGGCGGCGTGCTGGCACTCGGCTGACGGACTGTAGGACCCCGATGATGCGCGGCGCGGCCTCTCGAGAAGTCGAGAGGCCGCGCCGCTTTTGATATCCCGGACGGAACGACGCGAGGGGTGAGGAACATGTTCCTGTACGACACGACATTGCGAGACGGCGCGCAGCGCGAGGGCCTGTCGCTCTCGGTCGACGACAAACTGAAGATCGCGCGACGCCTAGACGAGCTCGGCATCCATTACGTCGAAGGGGGCTGGCCGGGCTCGAACCCCAAGGACGCGGAGTTCTTCCGTCGCATCCGCCAGGAGCGGCTCGGGCACGCGAAGATCGCCGCCTTCGGGATGACCCGGCGGGCCAACGGCCGGTGCGAGGACGACCCCAGTCTCACCGCGCTACTCGAAGCCGAGACGCCGGTGGTGACGCTGGTCGGAAAGAGC
>DASQAM010000553.1:0-2075 GCA_035635735.1 Gemmatimonadales bacterium
GGGAACCACATGCTGCACGTGCTGCGCCGCAACGTGGATCTCCAGATCGTCCTCTTCAACAACGAGATCTACGGTCTCACCAAGGGGCAGTACTCGCCCACCTCGCGGCGCGGGACGCGTTCACCTTCCACACCCCAGGGCTCGATCGAGAACCCCGTATCGCCCTGCGCGTTCGCTTTGGGCGCCGGGGCGCGCTTCGTCGGACGCGCGGTGGACACGCAACAGGCCGACGTCGTGGCGCTGCTGAAGCGCGCACACGCGCACAAAGGGGCCTCGTTCGTCGAGGTGTTCCAGAACTGCGTTGTCTTCAACGACGGGGTGTTCGACAGCTTCGCCGAGAAAACCGCGGCGCCCGACGCGCAGCTGCACCTGGAGCACGGTAAGCCGCTGCTCTTCGGGCCCAATAAGGAGCGGGGCCTGCGCCTCACGCGCGGGACGCTCGCGCTCGAGGTCGTCCCGGTCGGTGAGGGCGGCGTGCCGCCGCACGAGATCCTGGTGCACGACGAGACCAACCGCGCGTTGGCGCAGCTGCTGGTCGGGCTCGAGCCCCCGGAGTTCCCCATGGCGCTCGGCGTGCTCTACTGCGCTCCCGCCACCTCCTATGAGGCGGACGTGTACGCACAGGCGCGGGCCGCCGGCTTCGGACGCGACGTCGCCGACCTCGGGACACTGCTCACGCGCGACGGGACGTGGACGGTCGAGTAAGACCTGTCCTCCTCCCGTTTCTCCTTGGCCTCCCCCTCTTGGCGGGCGACGGCCGCTGGTCCGCCGCCGCGCCGCTTCCTGAGCCGATCCAGGAACTGTCTGCCGCCGTCTTGCATGGTAAGATCTACGTCGCCGGAGGGATCGACCGCACCGGCCAAGCCACCGCGGCCGCGTTCCGCTACGATCCAGCGGCGAACCACTGGGAGCGCGTCGCCGACCTCCCTGCCCCGCGCCACCACATGCCGCTCGCCGTCGTGGGCGACACGCTCTATGCCGTGGGTGGGCTCGCGGAGCCAAGCTTCGTGCCCGAGAGCACCCTGTGGCTGTATCGGGAGGATCGAAACCGGTGGGAGCCGCGCGCCCCGCTCCCGGCGCCGCGTGGGGCCTCGGGCGTGGGCGTCGTGAGCGGCAAGCTCGTGGTCGTGGGGGGATGGGGCGCGGGCCGACGGCTGATCGCGGCGTCCGCGATGTACGACCCGGCGACCGATCGCTGGCACGGTGCCGCGCCAATCCCGACGCCCAGGGACCATCTGACCGCCGCAGCCGCCCGCGGTCTCGTATACGCGATCGGCGGACGACCGCTCAACCCTGACCGCAACTACGATGTCGTGGAAGCCTACGATCCGGCGTCCGACCGCTGGACCAGGCGGTCGGCGATGCCGAGCCGGCGCGGCGGCCTGGCCGCGGCGGTGCTCGACGGTGCGATCCACGTGATCGGCGGAGAAAGGCGCGGCTCCGTATTCGCGAACCACGAGGCGTACGACCCCGCTACCGATCGCTGGACCACGGCCGCCGCGCTGCCGGTGGCGCGCCACGGGCTCGCGGCAGCCGTGGTCGGGGGAAGGCTCTACGTGATCGGGGGCGGACCCAAAGCGGGGTTTTCACAGACCGCCGCGGTCGACGTGTTCGCGCCCTGAGAGGGGGCGGTAGACTTAACGCATGCCAGAGCTCCAGGTCGCCCTCCGTTACCTCGTGTTCGCGGCGTTCGCCGCGAGCGTGCTCACGGCGCTCGCGTCCTGGTTGGTGCGCACCCGGCGCATCTCGCCCTTCGGCGCGCTCGGCCGGACGCTCCGCGCGGCGAGCGACCCACTGATCCGTCCCATCGAAGCGCGACTCGTACGGGCCGGCGGCAACCCGGTACACGCGGGATGGTGGCTCGCCGTCGTGGTGGCGGTCGCCGGGGTCCTGGTTATCACGCTTTGGAACTTGCTGGTGGACACAGCTTACAGCGTGGCAGCCGCGTACACGGAGGGGCCGCGCGGCGCGATGGTGCTCGCGGTCGTCGTGGCGTACAGAATCCTCGTCGCCGCGCTCGTCGTGCGGGTCATCGCGGCGTGGTTCGGCTACTTCCGCTACACTCGGTGGATCCG
>DASQAM010000554.1:0-2073 GCA_035635735.1 Gemmatimonadales bacterium
GCCACAGGGTGAAGGCGGCAGTCGCGATCAGCGTGGGGCGACGCGGCTCGTAGGACGGCGGTCCGACGGGGATCGCGGACTCAGGCTGACTCACTGGATGGACTCCTGTGAACGGTGCCGGAGCGGAAGCGTCAGCAAAGCGGCCGCAGCCTCCGTGAGGGTGAGGAGCACGCGGGACGCGAGGCTCACGGCGACCGCGCCGCCGCTCCCGAGAGACGGCGCGAGCAGCCCGACGAGCACCAGCTCGCGCACCCCGACCCCGCCCGGTGCGAACAGGGCCAGCAGGCCGAGAATGTACCCCAGCGTGAACGCCCCGATAGCCGTGGTGAGCGGGAGGGGAGCATCGGGAATAAGCCCCCGGGCGAGCATCCACAGCGCCGCTCCGTACGTGCCCCAGCTGAGCACCGTGAGGACGGTGCTGGCGAAGACGGCGGACGGGGCGAGCGGTTCCAACGGGGCCATCGGGCTCACCAGGCGGCCCAGCCAGACGGCGGTGGGGCGCCAGACGAGCACCAGGATGGTGGCGAGGGCCGCGAGGCCGGCGAGTGCGAGACGGAGCGGCGGCGCGCTGCGCGGGGTCACGGCGGCGACCACCGCCACCGCGCTGCCGAGCGTCACCGCTTGGACCACGAACGCGGATGCCGCGGCCGGGCCCGGCGCGACGCCGGCCCGCTGGGCCAGCACCACCAGGCCGGCGACGCTCCATACCTTCCCGGGGACGTAGCGGCCGAGGTTGGCGACGCTCCAGGTGCGGGCGGCCGGACCGAACGCGATGCGCTGACCCCAGCCTGCCAGGATGCGTCGCCAGGACTCGATCTGCATCACGTAGGTCAGGAACACCAGGACGACGGAGCCCGCGATCCACGCCGGTGCGATCGCCAGCGTGACGTGGAGCGAGCGAAACTCCGACCAGTTACGTGCGATCGACCGGACGACGAAGCCCACGACCGCCAGCGTGACGAGGCCCTGGATCGCCCAGAGCCAGCGTCGCGCGATCAAGTCTTCACGAACTTGTAGGCGACCGACCGCGCCAGCATCCACCAAGGCGCGGGAATCGGTGGATAGAAGTAGGTGCCGCCCCAATCCACGAGCCGGAACCCGTTCATCTCCCCCAAGCGGCTGATCGTCTGGCGCGTCCAACTGTAGATGTGCCCTTGCCTGTCCGGGACGCGGAAGAGATTCCAGATGATCTCCTTCACGTGATAGGGATTGGGCACGGAGACCATCCACACGCCCCCCGGCCTCAGGACTCGATGGATCTCGCCCGCCGTACTGTACGCGGTAGGCGTGTGCTCGAGGACCTCGACCATGAAGACGTAGTCGAAGGAGGCATCGGGAAACGGAAGCCCGCTCGTGATATCGTGAATCAAGATGTCGGGCGCAGCGAACTCTGGGGCGATATCGAGTCCCTGATACTTCACGTCGCGCGGCAGGTACTTGCGGAGATCACCGTTCCGTGAGCCGATATCGAGCACGGCGCTGCCGGGGCGTACCTGCGCCAGCTGCATGTGCTTGCGAAAGCGCATGCGCTCTTCGCCGGCGTTGCGCCAGTTGTGGCGCTCGCGATAGAAATCGGTGAGCTCGCGTGACGACGGTGCGATTGGAGTGTTCATGGGTTGGAAAAATACCATGCCCGGAAACCCCGGGAAAGTCGTAACTTTGTGAAGCCGCCATGCGCATCCTCCACGTGGTCACCGCGTTCCCGCGCACGCCGGACGATGTGATCGTGCCGTGGCTCGTGGAGCTGCTCAAGCGGCTCCAAGCGGCGGGACACGAGGTGGAAGTGTTCACCTCGTCGTACCGGGGCGCACCCGATCAGGTGTTCGCCGGAATCCCCGTGCATCGGTTCCGCTACTTTCCGCGCCGCTGGGAGAACCTGACGCACGAAGAAGCGGCGCCGGACCGGATGAAACGGTCGCTGCTCTACCGGCTGATGCCGGCGTGTTTCGTGGTCGCCGGCATGGCGGCGATCTGGCGTCTGTGCCGCCGGACCCGCTACGACGTCATCCACGTCCACTGGCCGCTGCCGCTGGCGTTGTTCGGATGGGCGGCGCAGCGCGCCCGTCCCGCGCG
>DASQAM010000555.1:0-2120 GCA_035635735.1 Gemmatimonadales bacterium
ACGCTGAGCTCACCCTTCTCCAACGTGCTGTCGAGCGCTTTGGGGGGACCGGAGGCGGCGCCGATCGTCACTCACATGCAGCAAGAGTGGGGCAACGTCGGCCTGTTGTGCAGCGACGGCCTCACGAAGCACGTTCCCGACAGTCGCATCCGCGAGCGCCTCCTCGCGATGACGTCGGCGAAACAGGTCTGCGAGGACCTGCTGCGCGACGCCCTCGACGCTGGAGGAACGGACAACATTACCGTGCTGGTGGGGCGGACCTTGCGGAAGGATCCAAGCTGAGGCGTAGGGCCTCGTCCGACCCTGGCGACGCGTGCGTCTGGGGACGTATCGTCTCCCCGGCATGCCCAGCGCCGATCTGGTGATTCTCAGTACCCGCGTCGTCACCCCGGCGGGAGTCGCGCCCGCCGCAGTAGCGATCGCCGGCGGCGCGGTCACCGCCATTCACGACCACGCCGCGGCGCCCGACGCGGCCCGGCAGCTAGACGTGGGAGACGCGGCGCTGCTCCCCGGTGTCGTCGACACCCACGTGCACGTGAACGAGCCGGGCCGGACCGAATGGGAAGGGTTCGAGACGGCGACACGGGCCGCCGCGGCGGGCGGCGTCACCACCATCGTCGACATGCCGTTGAACAGCGTTCCCGTGACCACGACCGTGACCGCCCTGAAGCTCAAGGCGCAAGCGGCCGCGGGTCATGCCACGGTCGATTACGCCTTCTGGGGTGGCGTGGTGCCGGGCAACACGGACCAGCTCGTGCCACTCGCGCGTGCGGGCGCGCGAGGATTCAAGTGCTTCCTCGTGCCGTCGGGGATCGACGAGTTCTCCCCAGTGACGGAGCGGGACCTCCGGCCCGCCATGGCGAAGCTCGTGGGACTCGGGCTGCCCTTGCTGGTGCACGCCGAGCTCCCCGGCCCGATCGCGCGCGCGGCCCCGTTGCGTGGCAGCGACCCGCGCAGCTATGGCTCGTACCTCGCCTCACGCCCTCGAGCCGCCGAGCTCGAGGCCGTCGAGTTGATGCTCGACCTCTGTCGCGAGACGCGCTGCCCTGTCCACATTGTGCATGTCTCGGCGGCCGACACGCTCGAGCGCCTCCGGAGGGCCCGGGATGCGGGCCTCCCGGTTACGGCCGAGACGTGCCCGCACTATCTGACATTCGCCGCGGAGGAGATCCTGGACGGCGCCACGGCCTGGAAATGCGCCCCGCCGATCCGTGAGCGGAGCAACCGAGAGCGTCTGTGGGAGGGCCTCGCCGACGGGACGCTCGACTTGGTGGCGAGCGACCATTCGCCCGCTCCCGCCGAGCTCAAGTGTCTCGACACGGGCGACTTCGTGCGGGCGTGGGGTGGCGTCGCGTCGCTCGAGTTGGGGCTCGCCGCCACGTGGACCGGTGCACGGGTCCGCGGCCGGGACTTGGGCGACCTCGGTCGCTGGTGCGCCGAACGACCCGCCCGGCTCGCGGGGCTCACCCGCAAGGGGCGGATCGCGCCCGGGTGCGACGCCGACCTCGTCGTGTTCGATCCCGACGCCCGCTTCACGGTCGAGTCCGGGCGGCTCCAGCAGCGGCACCCCGTCACGCCATACGCGGGGATGGTACTCCAGGGCGTGGTGCGCCAGACTTTCGTGCGGGGAACGTGCGTGTATGAGCAAGGGGAGTTCCCGACGCAAGGATTCGGACGATGGCTTCGTTGAAGGAAGGTCTCATCGATCTCGCCGCCGCACGCGTCGGCGGGCGAGCGCTCGCCGCGTCGGACGAATTCTTCGCGCCCAGGCACAGCTTGCTCGCGGCGGGACGCGCGGTGTTCGTCGAGGGCAAGTACACCGATCGTGGCAAATGGATGGACGGGTGGGAGACGCGCCGCCGGCGCGGCCCGGAAGGCGGGTACGACTGGTGCATCATCCGGCTCGGCATCCCGGGCACGATTCGCGCGGCTACCGTGGATACGACCCACTTCCGTGGAAACCATCCCGCCGCCTGCTCGCTGGACGTGGCGCAGCTCACGGGGGCACCCGCCCGGAGCGCTCGAGCGCTGCGCGCGCTGGACCGCGCGTTCGTGGAGCTGTTGCCGCGCTCGGCGCTCGCGGGCGACACCGAGAACGAGTTTGGCGTCGCGAGTGACGC
>DASQAM010000556.1:0-3062 GCA_035635735.1 Gemmatimonadales bacterium
CTGCCCGAGGTCAACAGTTGGGTTGCGTGCCGTGCGGGCGGCTAGTGATATTTTTCCCCGCCCAGGGCGGTATCGTCTAGGGGACTAGGACGGAGCCCTCTCAAGGCTCAAACACGGGTTCGAATCCCGTTACCGCTATGAGACAAAGAGGCTTTCGACGGCTTTCTCTCTACGATGTTCTGGGTTCCGCCCCCATCGTCTAACGGTTAGGACACCACTCTTTCAAGGTGGGAACAGGGGTTCGATTCCCCTTGGGGGCAGAAGCAAAGCAAGAGAGGCGTCGAGGGCAAGGCGTCGCGGACAGACGTCGTCAGACGTGTTCAGATGGTCAAGGGCCGATAGCTCAACTGGCAGAGCAACTGACTCTTAATCAGTAGGTTCTCGGTTCGATTCCGAGTCGGCCCATTCCGTTTGCCTACAACGCGGCACTCTTTTCTTCCAACGTCCGTAGTTGTAGCATGCCCACATGAACCTCAACCCGAGCACTTACGCCCTGCAGCTCACCGCCGCTGAGGGGGATCACTTGCTCCGCCTTGTGACCATTGGACAACTCGCCCTCGCGGAGCATCAGCGCAGTGGGTGGTTGCCGACCCGCGCGCTGGACGCGACGCAGATGTCCGAGCATGTGCGTGCGCTGTCCACGGCGGCCCCCATCAACCGACCGTTGCAAGCCTTCAATGCGTGGGTCCAGGGCCATCGGAAGAAGTGATCAGCCCGGTGGCTCTCCGCGCGCCCGCCTGACGTCCTCTTGCCGCCTGCGGCGCTCCTCGGCCAGCCTCGCGGCTTGCTCTTCCTCGACCGTCGCCGTTCGCTGAGTCCAGCTGCTCTTGGACGCGATTCTCCATGCCGCCGATATCGCGAGCAAAATCCACAGTACGTCCCAGAGATCAAACTCCGCGCGGAATACTTTGGAAAAGCCCACCTGCCGGCCGACGATCTTCACGACCGAGTGCACCGCCCGGTGCACCACGACCTTCCGCTCCGCGAGCGGGGCCCGCCGCGCGCTGTCGAGCGCCTCCTGGAGCATGCGCGCTCGCAGCGGGCGCGGAACAGAATCCGACAACAGCGTCGAATCCGACCACACGACCTCGGGGAGCGCGGCCCGGAGCTCCGGCGAGAACGCCCGGCGGTGCGCCATGTCCAGGAAATAGGCGACGTTGACCGCCTCCTGATTCCCGAGCAGCTCGTCCTCGATGATCGGTTGGAGGGCGAAAACGTGAATCAACAGCTTGCCGAAGATCAGTGCGCCGACGGCGAGTGCCGCGGCGGTGATGCCGAGTGAGGGATTCCCCTGACCCGCCGCCTTACGGACGGCGAGGCCCACCAAGGCGCCCAGCCCCAACGCTCCCCAGCTGAACGCATAATGGGTGAAGTACGCGACCAGAGCCCACAGCGCAGCCGCACCCAGGCCAGCGATGATGCCGGCCAGGATGGGGCTCGAGTCGCGTGATTCCGTGCGGGGCTTGGCGCCGTAGACCTTGGGCGCACGGAGAGGCCGCCTACCAGGGGCAGTCACGAGCACAATCTTTGACAGGAGATTGGGCCGCGCAACCCCGAATTGCGGAATCTGTCCTAGGGTGCGTGGCCTGCCGGCAGGGTGAATCGAAACGTCGCGCCTTCGTTGACCTTCCCCTCCGCCCAGATCCGCCCACCGTGCCGCTCCACGATCCGCTGCGCCAGCGCCAGGCCTACGCCGGTGCCCTCGAACTCGTCGGGGCGATGCAGCCGCTGGAACACGCCGAACAGCTTGTTGGCGTACTGCATGTCGAATCCGACGCCGTTGTCCTTCACATAGTAGCTGACTTCCGGTCCATCCCGCCGAGCACCGATCTCGACCTTGGGATGCGCCCGCTTGGCGCTGAACTTGAAGGCGTTGCCGATCAGATTGATGAGCACGTTGCGCAGCAGCACAGCATCCCCGCTGGTGGGGGGGAGGGGCGTTAGCACCACTTCCACGGCGACCGGGCCCTGGGTCTGGCGCAGCTCCGACACCACGTTTTCGACCAACGCGCTGAGGTCGACGGGGGCCCTCGCGAGCGCCTGACGTCCCACGCGCGAGAAATCGAGGAGCGCGTCGATCAGCTGGCCGCCCAGCTTCGCACTGTCGCGGATTACGGTCAGGAGCCGCTTGCCCTCCTCGTCGAGCTGGGCGGCGTGGCCCTCGGCCAGCGCCTGTGCGAAGCCGTTGATGGCACGCAGCGGCGCCCGCAGGTCGTGGGATACCGAGTAGCTGAACCGCTCGAGCTCCTGGTTCGATTGCGCCAGCGCCTGTTCGACGCGGCGCCGCTGCGTGAGATCGCGGGTCACCTTGGCGAAGCCCACTAGCCCGCCGTGCGCATCTCGCATTGCGCTGATCACGGCGTTGGCCCAGAAGCGCGTGCCGTCCTTGCGCACACGCCACCCTTCGTCCTCGTGACGGCCCTCCCGCTCCGCGATCTCGAGCTCCCACCGCGGCTTGCCTTGCGCGAGGTCTTCCGGCGGATAGAACGTGGAGAAATGCTGACCGAGGATCTCTTGCGCGGAGTACCCTTTGATGCGCTCCGCGCTGGCATTCCAGCTCGTGACGCGCCCCTCGGGGTCCAGCATGAAGATGGCGTAGTCCTGAACGCTCTCCGTCAGCAGCTGGAAGTTCTGTTCGCTCCGACGCAGCGCGTCCTCCCCTTTCTTGCGCTCCGTCATGTCGCGGGTCACCTTCGCGAACCCGATGACCGCGCCATCCGAATCCCGCAGGGCCGTGATAGTCACGTTGGCCCAGAAGCGGGAGCCGTCCTTCCGAACTCGCCAGCCTTCGTCTTCCGCGCGGCCCTCGCGCGCGGCGAGCGCGAGCAGCCGCGCCGGCTTGCCCGCCGCCACCGCGTCTGCAGGATGGAAGCGAGCAAAATGCTGCCCCACGATCTCCTCCGCCCTGTAGCCCTTGATGCGCTGTGCCCCGGTATTCCAGGTGGACACGCGTCCCGCGCCATCCAGCATGAAGATCGCGTAGTCCCGGATGCCCTCGACCAGGAAGCGGAAGGCGTCCCCGCTTTCGCGGGGGGTGGTAGTGGCGGCCTCTGCGCGCTTCG
>DASQAM010000557.1:0-4568 GCA_035635735.1 Gemmatimonadales bacterium
CTGCCGCCGGGGTGACGGACCGGCGTTGCTCGTTGCCGAGACGTTCCGGATGGGCGGGCACGCGACCCACGACGAGCGCGAGGCGCGCGACACCTTCCCCGCGGCGCTGTTCGAGCACTGGGGCAAGCGGGATCCGATCGGAATGTACGAGGAATACCTGAAGGCGGATGGGATCACGGTGAAGCAGCTCGCCGAGATCGAAGCGGCTGTAACGACCGAGGTCGAGCGCGCCGCGGAGGCAGCCGTGCAGAGCCGCGAGAAGATGCCGCCTGGCGAGAGTGCGCTGGAGGGTGTGTACGCGAAGCATCACCCCTAGACCCGAACGTTCCTCTTCGGACGGGGTAGCGACGCCAGGGAAGAGACTGCGATGAATCGATTCCTGGTGCTCGCTTCGGCCGTGCTCGCCTGCGCCATGCCGGCGGAGGACAACACGCGCCCCCCGCCGCCTCCCCCGCCCCCGCCGCCACCGGCGCTGGGTGGGCAGGACACCATCCGCATCGCTGGCCACGCGCTGTACGTGCCGCGCGGCTTCACGGTCAACCTGTTCGTGGAAGGGCTGAACGGCGTCCGCTACCTGGCACTCGGTCCCGGTGGTGCGGTGTACGCCTCCTTGCCCGGCGCGGGCCAGATCGTCCGACTCGTGGACGCCAATGGGGACGGCGTGGCTGACGCGCCGGCGCAAGCCGTGCTCGGCGGCCTCAACGCTCCCTTCGGCATCGCGTTCCGGGGCGACACGATGTACTTCGCCGAGCAGACCGCGGTGAAGCGGCTCGACCCCGGCGCGACCACACCGCTCACCCTGGTGTCGGGCTTGCCGGGCGGCGGCCCCGGTACCCGCACACTCGTGATCGGCCCCGACCACTTCATGTATGTTGCGGCCGGCTCGTCGTGCAACGTGTGCGTCGAGCTGGCGGGCGACACGATGCGCGCGGCGGTCACGCGCTTCAACCTGGACGGGTCAGGCGGACGCATCTTCGCCCGGGGGCTCCGCAACTCGGTCGGCCTCGCCTTTCACCCCACCACCGGTGAGCTTTGGGCGAACAACAACGACCGCGACAACCTGGGCGACAACGTCCCGCCTGAGCATCTGAACATCCTGAAGGACGGCAAGTGGTACGGTTGGCCGCAGTGCTATCTTCCGAACCAGCCCAACCCCGAGTTCAGCGGGGCCGACTGCTCGGGCGTCGAGCCGCCGGCGCTGACGGTGCAGGCGCATTCGGCACCCCTGGGGCTCGCATTCTACACGGGCGCCCGGTTTCCCGCGGACTACGCCGGTGACGCGTTCATGACGTATCACGGCTCCTGGAATCGCTCGGTACCAACGGGCGCCAAAGTTGTGCGGGTGCATGTGCAGAACGGCCATCCCGTCTCGGTCGAGGATTTCGTCACGGGGTGGCAGCTGGCCGACGGGTCGCGTTGGGGGCGACCGGTTGGGCTACTGGTGATGCCGGATGGAGCGCTGCTGGTGAGCGACGACGCAGCCGATCGGATCTGGAGGGTGAGCTATGCGCGATAGGCCGGTGGAGGTTGGTGGAGGCTGGTGGAGGGTGGTGAAGGTTGTGGGCCTGGTCGGGGTCTCCGGCGGTCTTCTCGCCACGGCGGGACCTCAACTGACCTCCACCCTCCTCCACCCACCTCCACCGACTGATGTTCACGCTGAGTACGTCAAGTTTCCCAGCGGGCGCGACACGATCACTGCCTACGTCGCCTATCCCGAGCGCAAGGATCCGGCGCCCGTGGTCGTGGTGATCCACGAGATCTTCGGGATGTCGGACTTCATCCGCCAGACCACCGAGCAGCTCGCCAAGGACGGCTTCGTGGCGATCGCGCCCGATCTGCTGTCGCGCCGCGGCGGCACGCCGCCGTCGCCGGACGACGCCCGCAAACTCATCGCGGGGCTCGAGCCCGACACGGTCACGAAGGATCTCGACGCGACCGTGGCGTACGTCAAGCGGATCAAGGCGGCCCGCGGCGACCGGGTGGGCGTCATTGGCTTCTGCTGGGGCGGCGGCCAGAGCTTCCGCTACGCCACCAACAACCCGTCCCTTGGCGCGTTCGTCGTCTGCTACGGGCAGGGTCCCGACGCCATGTCCATCGCGCGCATCCGCGCCAAGGGACTCGGCGTCTACGCCGAGAACGACGCACGCATCAACGCCGGCCTGGCCGACGTGGACGCGGCGATCCGCACGTACCACAAGACCTACCGCTATACCGTGTATCCCGGCGTCGGCCACGGTTTCTTGCGAGCCCGTGAAAAACCGGAAGTCGCGGACAGCGCGTGGAAGGCGGTCGTGGGATTCTTCAGGGAGAGTCTGGAGCACTAGGGCGGCGGCAGGCCGCCCTTGAGGTATTCTCGCGCCTTCTCCAACGCCGGCTCGGTTCCCGCGAGCAGGTCGTTCACCGTGCGTATCACGACGAGATGAGGCTTCACGCCGACACCGGCGAACCCCGTGCCGTCGGGAGCTTCGTGGCGGGTGACCGAGAATTGGACGCCCCAGCTCTTCGAGAGCGCGAACGTGGCGACGTCTCCCGGGCTCCCGCCGGTCGGCTCCCCGATGATGAGGCCCCGACCGGCGGCGCGGAACGCGGCCAGCAAGTCTTCGGCCGGTCCGGCCGTGGCGCTCGACACCAGCGCCGCGATGGGGCCCCCGTATGAGGGGCGGTCCGCGCGGGGCGCAACAGTTTCCGCCTCGGGTCCGTACCACGTGGTAGCGGAGTCGCCCAGGTTCCACGCCCGGAACACGGCCCGATACTGGGGCGTTCTCCAGCGCACGGCGGAGAACGGGCGGTCGGTGAGGCGGGCGAGAATCTGGTAGGCATATTCGGTCTTGCCGTCCGTGGCGCGGCGTAAGTCCAGCACCAGTCCCTGCACACGGCTGAAATCGGGGAACGCGCGGTCGAACTGGCGCACCACTTCTTCGTCCCCCAGGGACGCGATGCGCACGACGGCGATGCCACCCGGGAGCGAGTCCGTGGCGAACGCCGGCGGGTCGAGCGGCCAGCGGTCATTGAGCGATAGGCTGCGTGTGACGCTGAGACCGCGCGGTTCGCCGCCCGGCACACGAATGAGAAGATGGAGGGTGGTGCCTTTGTCACCCTGGAGCATCCAAGCGGCGGCGCGCTGCCAGCGGTCGGCCGGGGTGGCCGCGGAGACCTCCGGCAGCACCGAGTCGCGGATCCACGTTTCCGCCGGAATACCCTGGACGGCGAGGATCTCGGAGAGTCGAGGGGGACGGGCCACGCGCATCTCGTCGTTCTCCGCGTAATCCAGGATGAAAGGGCGTCGCTCGACGCTGGACACGAGCAGCGGCGGGCGCGCGATGCGGGACCGCAGAGTGGGAGGCGCGATCACGGCGGCCCGCCCGTCGCCCAGCAAGGCGACGAGGCGCCGCAACCGGCGGTAGAAGAGCAGATCCGATTGCGGCTCGGCGGCGAGCTTCAGGTTGGCGACGAGCCCCGAGTCCCAATCGGCGCGCACGCGGTCCCAGTACGCGAAGTTGTAGCGCGCCTCCGCCCACACCGAGGCGACCGTTGCCGCGCGCTCGGCGGCGGTGAGCTGTTGCGCGGCGACCGTGCTCTCGGGGGCAGGCGCGATCGCCGCTACGGCCAGACACGCGAGGAGCTTCGACGCAGTGTTTTTCACGCGCCTAATCTATCTCCTTCTCTTCCTGGCACCGCAGGTGCTGATCTACCTCTACCTGCGCGAGCGCCTTCCCGACCCCACCCGGCCCCCCCAGGCGCACCGCGTGCGTGTGGCGCTGGCCGCGGTTTTCATTCTGTTCAACCTCCCATGGCTGGTCGTGGGCGAGCGTGTGCTGTTCGGCGGGAGCATGTGGGGCGTGGGCCGCATCCCGTTCACCGGCCCGTGGATCGCGTGGCAGCTGTTGGGATGGATCTACTGTGCGCTCGTCACGCTGTACATCGTCGCGAAGGCGATCGTGCGAGGAAGCAAGGCGCTGGGAGCGGTATTCTCCCGTCCAAGGAAGGACGCGGTGCGTCGGGACGAACCGCTCGCTGCTCCCGGCTCCCTGCTCTCTCGTCGCCGCTTCCTCGCCCGCGCGACCTACGCGTACGCGGGTGCAGGCGTCGCCCTCTCCATCTACGGCATCTGGAGCGCCTACCGACTTCCTCAGGTAACCCGTCGGTCGCTCGTGTTTCCCGATCTCCCACCCGGGCTAGATGGCCTCAAGCTGCTTCACCTCTCCGATCTGCACGCCGGCACGCACCTCGGCGAGGACGCGATGCAGGAGATCGTGGCGCAAGTGAACGCGCTCCGGCCCGATCTGATCGTGCAGACCGGAGACATGATCGACATCTCCCGCTCCTACATCCCGCCCTACGTGCGCGCGTTCCGCGAGCTCTCGGCGCCGCTCGGCGTGGTGACGGTGCTCGGTAATCACGACCGCTACACCGGCGAGCGCGAGGTCATCCAGGGCTGTCGCGATGCGGGCCAGCTATTCGTGCAAAACGGCTGTCACGTGATCGAGCGCAACGGCGCAACGCTCGGGCTGCTTGGCATCGACGACCCGCACAACTGGTCTGCGGACGATCCGCAGCAAGCCGATGTG
>DASQAM010000558.1:0-1634 GCA_035635735.1 Gemmatimonadales bacterium
GCTCGGCTCCAGAGTCTCGAGCCCCTGACCGAAATCGGGGATCACGACGACGCGCGTCTCGCTGCCGGCCAGCTCACGCGCCACCTCCCGGTTGGAGGCGTTGATGCTCAGGACCAGCTCCGCGCCGGCCGTCACCGCCGCGCCGATCTCGCCGGGATCGAACGAGTCGATGCTCACCCGCATCCCCGCGCCCACGAGCTCGCGCACCACGTCGCCCAAACCGGGGAACTCGCGTCCGGGCGTGCAGCCGATGTCGATGACATCGGCACCGCTCGCGCGATAGTACTCCGCTTCACGGCGGATCGCCTCGCGCGCGAGGCGTGGCGCATTGTTCACCT
Source organism: Gemmatimonadales bacterium (assembly GCA_035635735.1). Taxonomy (GTDB): domain Bacteria; phylum Gemmatimonadota; class Gemmatimonadetes; order Gemmatimonadales; family GWC2-71-9; genus AG41. Next base: position 339 of record DASQAM010000558.1, read on the forward strand.
CGGCCACGATCTCGATGTCGTAGCCGCCGTAGTCGGGGGCGAGCGCGGCGCGCCCGAAGTATTCAGGAATCTGTCGCAGGTCTTTGGGCCCCTTCTCGACCGGAACGCCCACCCGCTGCGCGATCACCGTGGGGTCGCCCTCGCACAACCCGGGGATCAGCACGAGGTCGGTGCCGGCCGGGACCTCGAGGAACCGGGCGATCCACGGCGTGGTCATCAGGGCGGCGACGGTGATCTTCATGACCGCCACCTCCCACGCGAATACGGGACCCATCTCGGCAACGGTGCGGCGCAGCGCGGGCTCGGCGAGCTTCCCGGTGACGAACAACACACGGCGCGGCGCGCGCACCGCCGCACCGCTCGTCACCGTGGGTCGCCCGAGCGCACGAACTTGTTCGGCGTCCCTTCGAGCGCCCCGCCTTTGGGGCGCCACAACACCGTCTCATCGATCTTGCGTGCGAGCTCGAAGTCTTTGTCGGTGATGCCCCCCGCCGCGTGATTCTGTAGCTTCACGATCACCCGCCCCCACGTCACCGAGAGGTCGGGGTGATGGTATGCCGCTTCGGCGACGTATGCGATGGCGTTCACGAGCATCAGCGTCGTGGGCCAGCCGTCCGTCTTGTAGTTGCGGCGGATCCAGCCGTCCTCGTACCACCAGCCGGGGAAGTCCTTCAGCTTCGCCTCGATCTGCGCGTCGGCGTAGGTCGGTTCTTTCGCTGCCATGAGGGTCTCCTTCTCGAGGGCTAAACCACGCCCCCACCGTTGATCATCAGCATCTGGCCGGTCACATAGGCGGCTGCGTGGGAAGCGAGATAGACGGCGGCGTGGGCGATGTCCTCGGGCGTGCCCCACCGTCCGAGCGGGATCTTCGCGGCGATGCGTTGCTTCACCGCGGGGTCGAGCCCGCTGCCGTACGCGGTCTCGATCCAGCCGGGGCCGAGCACGTTCACCCGGATCCGCGGCGCCACCGAGTGCGCGAGCGCCCGGCTGAAGGAGTACACGCCTCCCTTCGCCGCGCAGAACACCTGGGCGTAGTCACTCTTGATTCCGCCTCCGAGCACATGGTCCCAGGACATGTTGAGGATGACGCCGCCCGAGGCGGGTGGGTGGGCGTCCATCACCTCGACGGCCTTCCACGAAGCGAGTACCGTACCTCGCAGGTCCACGGCGAGCAGTCGATCGAGCTTCTCGGTGCGGGACAGGCGGGCGGCGTCGCCGGTGAGGATGTCCGCCCCCGCATTGTTCACCCACACGTCCACATGCCCGAAGGTGCGGCGCAGCGTCTCCGCGAGCGCG
>DASQAM010000559.1:0-3491 GCA_035635735.1 Gemmatimonadales bacterium
CCTCCGGCCCGAGTATCGCACGTGCATCCTGCTGCGCCACGTCGAGGGCCACAGTTACGAGGAGATCGCCCGCATCCTGGAACTGCCCCTGGGCACGGTGAAGACGTATATCCATCGGGCGCGCAACGAATTACGGGGCTATCTCGAGGACCGACGCGAATGACGGACATGAAACCTTGGCCTGCTCCGGCCCGTAGGACGGACCAATGACAGACTCCCGGCTGCAGCACCTGACCCCCGACGAAGTCGAGCTTTGGGCCCAGGGTCTCCTCCCCGCTACCCGGGACGCCCACCTCGCGGAGTGCGCCGAGTGCCGCACGATTGCGCAGCGCGAGCGTAAGCTGATCCGCGAGCTGTCGCAGCTGACGCGGTTCGCGCCTGAATTCGGGTTCGTCGAGCGCGTGATGGCGAAGGTGAAGATCCCGACACCCTCAGGCCCGCACCTCCGCCCCCACACCGACGCCTAGCAGTCTCGCGGCGCTGCCGTCGCGCACCGCGATTTCCACCGTACCACCGCTGCCGACGAAGGCGACCAGCGCGCCCCGTCCCACATCCCCGAAAGTGCGGGCCAGCGTCCCGATCTCCGTCCCCGCGACCTTGATGCGCACGCCCGGCTCGACCTGGTCCCCGGGGATGTTCGAGATCAACGTACCGAATCGATCGACGTAGATGACTTCCCCGATCAGCACCGTGCCGTCATGGTGGGGAGCGGGGAGCGGAGAGCGGAACACGTCGGTGACGGGATGACCCACGTGTGACAGGGGCGCACCCAGGGCGAGCTGGCCCGCCACCGGCGCGAACACGTCGCGCGCTTGGAACGTAGCCGCGGCGTCTACCGGAATCGGCAGCCCCACGAAGTGCGCGTCCGCCGGCAGAAACGACAGCAGCCCGTTGTCCGGGGCGACGAAGAAGTGACCCGCGGTGGACGCCGCCAGCACGCGGCGGTCGGTGCCGACGCCGGGGTCCACGACCGCCAGGTGCACGCTCCCTTGCGGGAACCGGTGCCAGACGCGCGACAGGATATACTGCGCCGCGCGCACATCGCCCGGCGGCACCTGGTGTGTGATGTCGACGAGTGCGGCGCCGTGCACCTGGGACAACAGCACGCCCTTCACCTCGCCCACGTAGCTGTCGGCGCTGCCAAAGTCGGTGAGCAGAGTGATGAGGGTCGCCATCGTCGTCAGACCGTGGTGCGCCGCCAGGCGCCGCTGAGCCAGAACATGGCCATGACGATCCCGCGCGCGACAGCGGTGACGCAGAGCGCCAGCCAGATCCCGACGAGCCCGATGGCGCTCGACCACCACGCGGCGAGCGGCACGCGCAGCAGGGTGAGCGTAGTGCTGGCGACTTGGGGCCACAGCGTGTACCCCGCCCCGGCGAGCGCACCTTCCAGAATGATTTCGAACGTCTGGCCAATCTGTGCGAACGCGATCACCCGCAGGTACAGGCTGCCATCCGCAATTACCCCGGGATCGGGGGTAAACAGGGCGACGAGCGTCTCCGGGATCGTGACGAAGGCGACCGCGGTGACTGTTGTGGCCACCAGGCAGTAGCCCACGGTCATCCGCACCGCCTGGCGGGCGCGCGCCTCCTGCTGCGCGCCCAGGTTCTGTCCCACGAGGGCGGAGGCCGAGAGCGCGAACCCGGAGATCGCGATGAAGCCGAGCCCTTCCACCTTGTGGCCGACGCCGAGCGCCGCGAGCGCGGCGGTACCGAAGCGGGACGTGTACCGCGTGAGCCACATGTACACGACCGAGAGCAGGACCCCCGCCAGCGAGAGCGGCGCGCCCACGCGGAACACCGTGGGCAGGGCGGACCAGTCGGGGGCATCGAGGCGTATGAGGCCGCGTTGCCAGGCGATCCCGATACCGATGAGAAACCCGCCACCCCGCACCATCACGGAGGCGAGGGCGGCGCCCTCGACTCCGAGCCTCGGGAACGGACCGACGCCGCTGATGAGCAACGGGTCGAGGCCCACCGACAACAGTACCGAGGCCATGAGCAGAAGGAATGGCGTGCGCGTGTCGCCCGAGGCGCGGAACGTCGCCTCGATCGCGAAGAAGCCGAACACGAGCGGTCCGCCCAGGAGCCACCTGTCCAGGTACGCGCGCCCGAGCGTCGCCACCTCCTGCGGTACGCCCATCACGTGGAACAGCGCGTCCCTGAGCGTGAACCCGAGGAGCGACACGACGGTCCCCGCGGCCAGGGCGTACACGACCGCTGCACCCGCGGCCCGGGCGGCGGCATCGGGGAGCCCCTCGCCGTGGCGGCGGGCCGCGACGGCGATCAGCCCCACTTCCACCATCTCCCCGAGCGACAGGAGCACCCACACGTAGAACCCGGCGGTCGAGACGGCGGCGAGCGCCGCGGGCCCGATCAAATGGCCGACCCACATGGCATCGATGAGGTTGAAGCAGAAGTGGCACGCCATCATCGCGACCGCCGGCGCCGCCAGCTTCAGGATGACGGGCCGGAGCGGCCCGACGGTGAGCGCGCCGGGCGTGCGGGTCGTGCTGATCATGGCGCCGGAAGCTACCGGGGCGCCGGCCCGGGGGTCAACGAGCGGGTTCTTTGCTCCGGCTGCGACGGCGTGCCTTGCTGTCGTACAGCGAGCGGTCCGCGGCGTTCAGGAGCGCCTCGAGCGTGGTCCCGTCGCGCGGATGCACGGCCACGCCGACGCTCACGGAGAGCGGCGGCTGCTCGCCGTCCCGCGCCACCCGGTCGGCGACGCGCCGGGCCACGTGCCACGCCGCCGCATCTCCGGTCTCGGGCAGCACCAGCGCGAACTCGTCCCCGCCGAACCGCGCGGCGGTGTCGATCCCCCGGCACGAGCCCAGTAGCGCTTCCGCCACGCGCCGCAGGGCCATGCTGCCTACCAGGTGGCCATAGCGATCGTTGACCTTCTTGAGGCCGTCCAGATCCATCAGCACCACCGCAAACGGCCGATCGGTGCGGGACGACCGCTGGATTTCCGCGTCGAGCGCGTGCGCGAGTTGTCGGTAATTGGAGAGTCCCGTGAGCGGATCGCTCACCGCCAGCCGGCGCAGCCGGTCCACGGCTTCGGTTCGCTCCGCCACGGCCGCCGCCAGCACCAGGGTGATGACGGCCGAGACCCCTTGGAACGCCTGCAGCAGAAGCAGCGATTCGTTGAACAGCGGCCGGGCGAAGGGGCCGTACCCGCGCAGCGTCCCCCAAATCGCGACGGCGGCGAGCAGTACGACGACCATCGCCGCCTCGCGCTGCTCGAACCGGAACGCCACCCATAACAGCAGCGGGACGCACAGGAATTCCAGCGGATAGTGCTTCTCCTTCCACGGCATCAGCCCTCCGAAGACGACGATCCCCACGACGGCGAGGCACGCGAGCAGCCCGACGGCCTCGAGCACCTGGCGCCGGGTCCAGCGCACGCGGGGGCGCGCGGCCCACAGGAGCACCGCCGGCGCCACGACCAGATCGCTCACGGCATCGCCCAACCACCAGGTGGACCAGAT
>DASQAM010000560.1:0-4965 GCA_035635735.1 Gemmatimonadales bacterium
GGCGCCTCGGCGAGGCGCACGTTGCGCGGGATCGTGATGCCGAACATCTGCGAGCCGAAGTATTCCTTGGCCTCATCGGCCACCTGTTTCGAGAGATTCAGTCGTGCGTCGTACATCGTCAGCAGCACACCGTCGATCGCCAGCGCGGGGTTGAAGTTCCGCTGTACCAGCTTGACGGTATTGAGCAGCTGCGAAAGGCCCTCGAGCGCGTAGTACTCGCATTGGATCGGAATCAGCACGCTGTCCGCGGCCGTGAGCATGTTGAGCGTCAAGAGGCCGAGCGAGGGCGGACAATCGATTATGACGTACTGATATTGCTCGCGGAAATCCCGCAGCGCGCGGCGCATCATTGTCTCGCGCGCCTGCTTGTTGACGAGCTCCACCTCGGCACCGACCAGATCCTGTGTGGCCGGGATGACGTCGAGGTAGGGGAAGTGCACGTGGGTGAATCGCGCGTCGGAGAGGGACCGACCATCGAGCAACGCGTCGTACAACGAGTGGCGGATGCGGTCGCGCTCGATGCCGACGCCGCTCGTCGAGTTCGCCTGGGGGTCGGCGTCGACCAGCAGCGTCTTGCGCTCCGCGGTGGCGAGCGACGCGGCGAGGTTCACCGCCGTCGTCGTCTTTCCGACGCCGCCCTTCTGGTTAGCGATTGCGATGACGCGCGACATCTCTAAGCTGTTATGGTAAAATAGGTTATATTGTTACCGTGCGCTGAGGACCTCAATATAGGGTCTTGGTACCCCGGACGTAAAGAGCGGGTTTCACGTGAAACCGCTGCCTAGTTTCACGTGAAACACCACTTTGGAGGTGGTCGGGGCCTACGCGACCCGTCGCCGCCAGCGGGCCGTTTCCACGACGAGATTGTGCAGATCGCTCGGCGATACGCCGGGAATTCGCGCCGCCTGTGCGAGAGACGTCGGCCGAATCCGATCGAGTTTCTGTCGCGCCTCGGTAGCGAGGCTCTTGAACTCGACATAGGGGAGATCCGCCGGGAGCGCAAAGGCAGCGAGCTCGGCCAGCCGCGCTGCCGCCTCCCGCTCGCGTGCCAGATATCCGTCGTATTTTAACTCGATTTCGGCACTCACCACCGCAGCCGCTTCCGCGGTCACCGTCACACCCGCCGCCTCGAGCAGCGCGCGCAGTGATACGCCTGGTCGCCGGGCCACGCTCGCGATCCGCTCTGGCTCGCCCAGACTCGTGCCCGTGTCCGCAAGCACATCCGCGGCGGCACCCGGCGTGATGGACGTCGCGCCCGCCACTCGCAGCAGTTCCTCCTCTTCCTCGACCCGGTGCGTGGCCACTCGCCACTCCGCTGCACTGAGCAACCCCAACCGCTCGGCGAGCGGGGCAAGCCGCCGCAGCGCGTTGTCCTGCCGGAGCAGCAGTCGAAACTCGGAGCGCGAGGTGAACAGCCGGTACGGCTCGTCCACCCCACGGGTCACGAGGTCGTCCACGAGAACGCCGATGTAGGCATCGTCGCGCCCCAGGAGCACGGGCTCCGCACCCCGGATCCGGCGCACGGCGTTGATCCCAGCCACGACACCTTGGCCGGCCGCCTCCTCGTATCCGGTCGTTCCGTTTATTTGCCCGGCGAAGAACAGGTGCTCGACGAGCTTCGTCTCGAGCCACGGTGTGAGCTGCGTGGGGGGATAGTAATCGTACTCGATGGCATAGCCCGGCCGGGTCATCTTCGCCCGCTCGAGACCCGGCACGGCGCGGAGAAACTCGAGCTGCACCGGGACGGGCAGGGAAGTGGACAGCCCGTTCACGTACAGCTCGTGGGTGTCGAGGCCTTCGGGTTCCAGGAACACCTGGTGGCGCTTGGCGTCGGGGAACTTCACGATCTTGTCTTCGACGGATGGGCAATACCGCGGCCCTCGTCCGCTGATCGCCCCGCCGTACAGGGCCGATTCCTGGAGATGTGCGCGGATGATCTCCTTCACTTCTTCCCCTGCCCACGTAATCCAGCAGGGCAGCTGACGCGGCAGCTGGACGTGATGATAGAAAGAGAAGCGGTAGGCGGTGCCGTCTCCGTCCTGGCGCTCGACCTTGGACCAATCGACGCTCCGACCGTCCACGCGCGGCGGCGTACCGGTCTTGAAGCGTGATGTCGTAAGTCCAAGTGAATCAATCTGTTGTGCGATATCTACGGCCGGCGGATCGCCGGCGCGACCCGCCGGAATTTGGGTGTCGGTGCCGAGGTGGATGCGGCCGCGGAGGAACGTACCGGCGGTGAGCACGACGGCGCGCGCGCGGACGCTGCGGCCGTCTGCGGTCGCGACGCCGGCGATGCGCGGGCCGTCGAGTATGAGACGCGTGACCATCCCCTGCGTCAGCTCGATGCCCGGGAAGTCCTCGAGCAGTTCCCGCACCGCGCGGCGGTACAGTGTGCGATCGCATTGCGCCCGGGGCGCCCAGACGGCGGGGCCCTTCGAACGATTGAGCATGCGGAATTGGATCGTCGCGCGATCGGTGGCCCGCCCCATGATACCGCCGAGGGCGTCGATCTCGCGTACCACGGTGCCCTTCGCGATCCCGCCGATGGCGGGATTGCAGGACATCTGACCGATGGTGTCGAGGTTGGAAGTTAGGAGGAGAACCGTCGCACCCAACCGAGCCGCCATGACGGAGGCTTCGGTGCCGGCATGGCCGGCGCCGACGACTATCACATCGTAGTCAAGAGGCATGCGAACAAACTACGCGGCTTGGCCAGGCAAAGGCTAGACGCACAGACGCGACAACCTAGACGCACAGACGCAGCAGACGCACAGGGGAAAACAGAGAGAGCAGTGACAGATCGCGCGAAACGGGTACGGAATGCACTTCTCGGGTACGCTTGCGGCGGCCGTTTCCATCTAAGTTGAGCGCATGCCATTGCATCAGAAGCTCAAGGCTTGGCAGCACGCGCAACGGCTAGCGGTTGAGTGTGTCAAGGCGGCGCGCGGCTTTCCCGACTATGAACAAGAGGCCCTCGGCGACCAGTTGCGTCGGGCATGCTACTCTGTTCCCCTGAACATCGCCGAAGGCAGTACGCGACGGGGAACTCGAGAGTATCGACGGTATTTGGACACGGCGTGGTCATCACTCGCGGAAGTCCAGACTGCGCTCGAGATCGCTCGGGATGTGGGATATCTGGAGCCAGCAGATTTCGGGCGACTGGAGGCGCTCGCCGTTGAGACCAGTAAGACGCTGTATGGTTTGCTGAGAAAGATCAGCGACTCGTCGGCGAGACCCTCTACGCCCCGTTGACTGGTCTCCCCTGTGCGTCTGCTGCGTCTGTGCGTCTAGCCCTTCGCGCGCCTGTGCGTCTAGTCTATGCCCGTCCTAAGCCGTACGTATCCAGCGTATGAGTTCCTTGATGTTCGGCCGCTTCCCCGTCATGAGTATTCCCACGCGGTATATCCGCGCCGCGATCCACGTGACGGCGACAATCGACACGCCGAGGATTCCGAGCGACAGCGCCAACTCGTAGGTCGGCAGGTTTCCGGCGGCCCAGCGCACCGGCATCGCGATCGGGGAGCTGAACGGGACGAGCGACAGCGTGACCGCAAACCCGGACGCGGGATCGTTCAGCATGCCGAACATGCTCACGAACGACAGTACGAGCAGCCAGGAGATCGGCTGCTGTGCCTGTCGGGCCTCCTGCTCGCTCGACGATATGGCGCCCACCGCCGCGAACATCGCGGAGTACAGGAAGAACCCCCCGAGGAAGTAGGTGATGAACACGGCCGCGGTGGCGCCGCCGACCCGAGGGACCTGGAAGATCTGATCCGCCTCTCCCACGTCGCCGCCCGTCAAGAATCCCGGCCGGTGGGCGAGCAGGACTCTCGCGGAGACGCCCCAGATGAGAAACTGGAGAATCGACACCGCCCCGACGCCGAGCACCTTGCCGAGCATCAACTGAAACGGACGGAGCGACGAGACCAGGACTTCCACGATACGAGTCGTCTTCTCTTCCAGCACGGAGCTCATCACGTTGATGCCGTAAAGGAGGATCGCCGTGTAGAGAATGATGCCCATGAAATACGCGAGGGAAAAAGACTGTGCGGCGGTCTCGCCCGTGGTCTTTCCACCCGCAATCTTCTTGGTCTCGAGCCGGACGGGGATACGCGCCCGCGCCACCACCCGTGGATCGACACCTTCACGCTCGAGCCGCACTGCGCTCACGACGTCGCCGATGGTCCGTTCGAGGGCGCCGACGGTCGCGAACCCAGAAACGTTGGACCCGCGGTACTCGGCTTTCCCCGAATCCGCGGCGGCGTCGGTCACAATGAGGAAGCCCGCGAGCCGCTTCTGCTCCACTTCGGTGGTGAGTGAATCAACGACCTTACCGCTCGTCGGCACGCGCTGCGCGCGAAACATCGGGCTGTCGTTGAGGAGGTGGGTGATCCGGGCCCCCACCGGTCCGGTCGTCGCGTCCACCACCACGATCTGCCGGACACCACCGCGGCTAGCGAGGAGGGTGGGGAGCACGAACACCGCGGCGAAGAACACCGGTCCCAGGAGCGCCATCACCCAGAACCACCGCCTCCGGATGCGCTCGACGAACTCGCGTCGAATCACCACCCAGACCTTACGCATCCGGTCGCACTTCGGCTCGCGCGGCATCCGGGCCGACCAAGTCGATGAAGATCTTGTGCAGGGACGCCTCTTGCAGCTCGAACTTGGACAGCCGCGCCCCCGACGTCACCAAGCGTTGCAGGATCTGTTGCGGATCGGCGCCCGAGGCGAGCTCCAGCTCGGCATACTGACCGTAGTTGTCCACCTTGCTTACAAGCTCTTTGTCTGCAAACACTTGCGCTGCCCCACCGAGGCTCCCGTCGAACCCGATGACGAGATGGTGTCCGCTCCTGGTCCGCTTGATGTCCGAGAGCGCGCCATCCACCAGCTTCCGCCCCCGAGCAATGATGCACAGCTGCTCGCACAGCTTTTCGGCTTGTTCCATAATGTGCGTCGAGAACA
>DASQAM010000561.1:0-2092 GCA_035635735.1 Gemmatimonadales bacterium
GCTGACGGGCTTCTCGCAGTACCGGCCGGTGGACGGACGCCCCGCGGAAGACTCGACGGACGTGCTCGTGTGGTATGCGCCCGACGCGATCTACTTCGGGATCCGCGCCTTCGAGCCGCACGGTCACGTGGTGCGCGCCACACTCGCCGACCGCGACAACATCGACGCGGACGACCACGTCGCCATCCTGCTCGACACCTACCTCGACCATCGCCGCGCCACGATGTTCGCCGTGAATCCGCTCGGCGTGCAGGAAGACGGCGTCTGGAGCGATGGCGTCGCCGCCGGCGCTGCCGGGGGGCCGAGCGCGGGCGGCCGGTTCGACGCGACGATCGACTTGAACCCCGACTACGTGTACGAGTCGCGCGGCCGCGTGACCGATTGGGGCTACGAGGTGGAGGTGCGGATTCCCTTCAAGAGTCTCCGCTATCAGAGCGCCAACCCCCAGGATTGGGGCGTCCAGATCCTGCGCTCCGTCCAGCACTCGGGGTACGAAGAGACGTGGACCCCCGCGGTCCGCGCCAACGCGAGCTTTCTCATTCAGTCGGGTCGCCTGGTGGGCCTCGGCGACTTGCGGCGTGGCCTGGTGCTCGACCTCACACCCGAGTTCACTACTAAGGTGGACGGCGCCCCTACCACGCCGGGCTACGACTATCGCGGCACGCCCGAAGTCGCGGGCAATCTGCGCTGGGGCGTCACCCAGAACCTCGGCCTCACGGCCACCGCCAACCCGGACTTCTCGCAGGTCGAGGCCGACATCGGCCAGGTGACGCTCAATCAACGGTTTGCCCTGTTCTACCCGGAGAAGCGACCGTTCTTTCTCGAGGGGCTCGAGCAGTTCGACACGCCCAACAGTCTCATCTATACGCGGCGCATCGCCCAGCCGGTGTTCGGCGCCAAGCTCGCGGGCAAAGTCGGCAGCATGGGCATCGCGTACCTTGGCGCGGTGGACAACAGCGACCAGTCGGCCACAGGTGCACACCCCCTTTACAACATGCTGCGCCTGCGGCGCGATCTCGGACCCACCTCCACGCTGGGGATCGCCTACACCGACCGGATCGACGGCGACGACTACAACCGCGTGCTGGGCGTCGACGCCCACGTCGTGTGGCGCAAGATCTGGTTCTCGGAAGTCCAGGTCGCCGGGGCCTGGACCCGGGAACTGGGCGGCGCCCGCGCGGGCAAGCTGTGGACCGTCACGTTTGGCGACCGCACCGGACGCGCGTACGGCAACCATTTCGAGCTGCTGGGCGTCGAGAAGACCTTCCAGGACACGAGCGGATTCGTGAATCGCACGGACTTCGTCGCCGGCCGCACCTTCAACCGATTCAGCTGGTACGGCCGTCCGGGTGCGCTGGTCGAGCAGTTCACTGTGATCGTCGGATTCGCGCCGATTTGGCGCTACCGCGACTTCGGTCGGTTGAACCGGACCATCGAAGACACCGTGCAGACCTTCTGGATCGCGAACCTGCGCGGTGGCTGGCAGGCGCAGGTCACGCTCAACGTGAATCACTTCGGCTTCGAGTCCGCGGACTACGCGGGCTACACGGTCGGGACCGCGCCCTTCTCACTGCCCCACGACCTGTATCACCTCCCCGGCGCCACGTTCATCCTCAACACACCGAACCGGGCGGTGTCCGGGAGTATGGTGCTAGGCTACTCGTCCGTGGCGATCTTCCCGGAGGCCTCCGAGGGACGGCAGGTCGCCCTGACAACGGTCGCCGCCCTGCGCCCCACGCCGGCGCTGCGCCTCGAGGCGCGCTGGGTGCACCAGCGCCTTACCCGCGCGCGCGACGGCAGCCGCTTCTCGACCGCGAACATTCCCCGGCTCAAGCTCGAGTACCAGCTGACACGGGCGATCTTCGTGCGCTACATCGGGCAATATTTCGCGGAGAACCAGGCCGCGCTGCTCGACCCGCGCACGGGGCAGCCGCTGCTCGTGAACGGCGACACCGCGCGCGCGATCGTCACGAACGACTTCCGGAACGATCTGTTGTTCTCCTACAAGCCGACGCCGGGGACCGTCGTATTCCTGGGCTACGGCGCGTCGCTCACCGAGGCGGACGCCTTCCGGTTCCGGAACCTGAGCCGC
>DASQAM010000562.1:0-7959 GCA_035635735.1 Gemmatimonadales bacterium
CTTACCGCTGCCTTCAATCTTGATGCTCACGCGGCGTCCGGCGACCAGAACCGCGGGCTCGAGCGTGGCGGCCTGTACCAGCTCGGGGAGGGCGCGGAGCAGGGCGAAGTAGGCGTCGCTGAAGGCGGCGACGTTCACGACACGCAGCGAGTCGCCGTGGGCGATGTCGGTCCACACACTGTCGCGCCACGCGAACAGCCTCCCACCGATCCGCTGGGAGCGATCGGACCGTCCACCGAGCACAGCCGCAAGCGAATCCGCCACACCGACCGCCCCGGTTACCACGATCGCGTCGAGGCTGAGCGAACTGGCGAGCTTGCGAGCTTCGCGGGATCGCTGGACCGCGCCCGGGCCGGCCTGCGCCTCGGGCGCCGGCGGCCGCAACGGCATCGGCCGCGCCACGACGTTCGGCTCCTGCACTAGGTAGGACGTGTACTCCGTCAGAATGCCGTAGCGCAACGCGAGCCGTTTCAGCTCGCTCACGATCTCCGGATTCGAACCGTGGAGTCGGATCTCGCTTGAGAGTGCCCCGGCCTTCCTGGCGGCCCACAGCTGCTGAACGTAGTCAGCGCCCGACTGCTCACTGCCGAACCGCGCGGCCGTCGAGAAACGCTCTTCATGCCCGCCGCGCCGCCCGATCACCGTCACGGACCTCTCCTCTCTCCCGGCTCCCCGATAACGCCCGAACACCACCAGCTCGTCTCCCCCGAACAGATCCGGCAGACGTTGCGGCTGGAGGTCGTACAGCTCGACGCCGTCCGCTTGCAAGGCCAAGTCCGTGAGCACCGGGGACGCGACCTTGGCGGCGAGCGAGCCCACTGCCTGCTCGATGTCGCCGCCCGGCTGGATGTACTCGGTTACGCCCCGGGCGCGCTCGGTCAGGCGGTCGAGCAGGTACGTATTGACGTCATACCCGATCCCGAACGCAAAGACGCGGAACGGCCCGCGGCCACGCTCGGCCTGATCGGCGATGCGCTCGGGGTTGGTCTCGCCCACGGTTGCCATCCCGTCCGTCAGGAACACGACCACGCCCAGCCCACCCTCGGCGGGCGGTTCGGCGAATGCCTCTGTCAGGGCGCCCGCGATGTTGGTACCGCCGTCGGTGTCGAGGCGGCGGACCCATTCCTGGGCGGCGCGCACGTTATCAGCCGACACGTCCGTCCAACCGGCGGTGTAACGGCGCACGCCGCTTCCGAACGTGACCAGCCGGAACCGGTCACCCGAGCGGAGCGTGCCGAGCAGCTGCACCAGCGCAGTCTTGGCCTGGTCGAGCTTGTCGCCCGACATCGAGCCCGACACGTCGAGCACGGCGACCAGATCGCGGCGTACCGCCGCTGTCTCGGCGCGGCCGGGCGCGAGGAGGAGCATGAAGAACCCGTCCTCCCCCAGCGGCTGGCTGGTGATGAGCGACATCCCCACCAGGTTGCGGGCGAGCGGCAGGAACAGCTCGAGATCCCCTCGCGGGGTCGTATCGGCGAGCGTGAGCTCGATGCGGTTGTCGCTGCGGTTCGTGCTCAGTCGATGCGTCGGTGAATACGGATCGCCGAATCGAGCGGCGCTGTCCACCTGCATCCGGAAGCTCGAAGACGCGGCCGCACCGGCCCCGGTACCGGCGCTGTACCGGAACCGCCACGCGTCGCCCACACGATCGAGCATCTGGGTGTAACGCAGCGTGATCTTGCGCGTCTCGCCCGGGCCGATGGGGAACACGCGTGCGCGCAACAGCCCGTGTCCCGCGAGCTCGATCAGGGCGGGATCGCGCTTGCGGCGCACGATTTCCTCGTAGATCGCGCGCGCCTGTACGGCGTCCATCGGCTCGCCCTTGAGCTCGCGATCGCCTTGCCAGAGGGAGAAGTCGCTGAACACCGCCTCCCCCGGCAGCGGATAGAGATAGTTGCCCTCGTCGAGCAGGGCGCCCGCGTTCCGGAACCACTCCTCCACGGTGACGCGCGCGACGCGTCCGACCACCGCGACCTGGACCGCGCTGCGCACCTTTTCGATGCCGCTGCGTGGGGCCGTGGGGGCGGGTAGGGGGACCGGCCGGATCGGCTCGATCCGGCCCTGTGCCGCCGCGGCGGTGATCGGCAGGGCGGCGGTGCAGACGACTCCGAAGAGGCGACGTGCGGGCAACATGGCAACGGATCCTGTGAGAGACGCCAGGAGAGACGCTTGGCGCCCAATGACTTGCACAGGGGGCCCGGCGTGCCCATTTTGGGGGCGCCGCAGCGCCCTCCGCGTAAGGCTGCCGCGCCCTACAAGCTGGGGAATAGTGCCGCGCTACACCTATCGCCGCCTCGCGAAGTTGCCCAGCACCGCAGACCAGCTGCGTCGCCACACCGTTCTCAATCTCCCGGGCATGCTGCACGGCCTGAGGTTCGAGCATACGGTCATGGAGCCAGGGGCCGCCGTCCCCATCTCGTCGGAGGACGAGACCGGACTTCTCATCTTCACGATTGCGGGCCGCGGAGTGATGGTACTGGACGGGGATCGGATCGAGGTCTCGGCGAACGATCTCGTGCATATTCCCGCGGGCGTGCCCTACGGGATGCATACGTTGGGCGGAACCGACTGGGTCTACGTGGTGCTGCAAGCGCCGGTCGCATAAGAGGGCGCTCCCGTTTTCATCCCACCGCGCACACGTTCGGCCCGAACTCCAGTATCTCCGCGTCGGCGTCGGGGACGTCAACGAGCCCGAGATTCGCGAGCTTGATCGTGCGATACACCTCGGGCGGCGTCGTGGTGCGCGCGGTCACCCAGGCGAGGAAGGCGCGCTGGTCCTGGATGGCAACCGCTTCGTTCGTTGCCGCGATCACATCGAACCGCGCGGCGACGCTCCGGTCGGCGCGCCGCTCGGTCTCGCTCGCATAATGCGCCGGCAAGACGAGCAGGTCACCCGGCCACTCGCGCCGTACCCGTTCCAGGCTGTCCCACAGCCGCGCCGCCCAGGCATCGCGCAGTCCACCCAGATCGGGGCGCCCTACCGACTTCACGAACAGAAAGTCGCCCGTCAGCGCGAGCGCCTCGTCGGCGACGAGCGCCGTGCTACCCAGCGTATGTCCCGGGACGTGAGCGGCGACCAGCGTCGCGCGCCCGAACGCGATCGTGTCGCCCTCCGTGAGCGACTGGTGGGTAAATCGGCCCTCGGCGCCGTCGTACGGTGAGCGGGCGTCGTCGGGGTGCACGAAATATGGGACCTGCCAGCGCGCGGCGGCGGCGCGGGCGCCGCTCAAATAGTCGGCGTGCATGTGGGTGTCGATCACCGCCGCAGCCGTGGCCCCGAGCTCCTCGAGCACCTGCTCGTAGGGCTGCAGATGGCGGCCCGGGTCCACGACGACGGCGTCCCCGTCGCTCACGAGCACGTAGGATAGCGCGCCTTTGCCGACGCGATCGATCTGGACCACGTGCTCGAGCGCGCGAGTCGGAGACAGGCGCCGCGGGAGGTAGACCGTTTCCCACGACGCCATTCCGCCCGCCACCGAGTACGCGTCGAACCCCCGCTCGCGCAGGAAGCGGGTGGCCTGGGTACTCGAGTTGCCGTGTCCACAGATGACGGCTACAGGAGCGGCGAGGTCGAGCCCCAGCGGCTCGAGCGTCGCCAGCTGGTACAACTGCGATGCTGCGAAGGCGCGGAAATTGAGCGTGGCGCCGAGGGTCACGCGTCCCTGGGCGACCCGCTCCGCCGAGCGGATGTCGAGCAGCTGCAAATGTTCGCCTTGATCGAGGCGACGGGCGAGATCGGCCGCGGGGATGAGCGGAACGGACGGCTCCGGCATGCGCATCAGTGTCGTCGGGGTGGTGCAAAAACGCAACGGCCCCGTGTTTGGAGGGCTCCCGTTTTGAGAGCCTGCGGATATATTGTGAACGCGTTCACAAGCGCTGTCCTGTCATTCGTCCCGGAGGGAGTCTGCAATGCGGTTCACCCTGTTCACCACGCTCGCCGCGTTCGCGATCGTCGCCTGCGGCGGCGACAAGAAGTCGGCGGCGTCCCAGGCCGAGGCTGCCACACCCACGCCGCCCGGTGTGCCGGCCGCTGCGCCCGCCGCCGAGCCCGCTGGCGCGGTGGTCGAAGTGAAGATGACCGGCAACGGTACCAGCGTAGCCGCGTTCGAGCCCAAAAAGCTCAGCATCAAAGCTGGCACAACGGTACGGTTCATCAACGTATCGGGCGGTCCCCACAACATCGCCTTCTACGCCGATTCGATCCCGAAGGCCGGTGCGGCCGTCTTGAAAAAGGGCATGCCCAACGCGATGGGCGACCTCATGGGGCCGTTCCTGACGCAGCCGAATGAAAAGTACGACGTGTCGTTTACCGGGGCCCCGGCCGGCGTCTACAAGGGGTATTGCCTGCCGCACGTCGCCCTTGGCATGCACATCGCGATCACGGTGCAGTAACCTCCGCGACGCTAGTGCCGCAGTGAAACGGCTCCGGATCTCCCGGGGCCGTTTGACTTTCAGGACGGTGGCCGGGATGTTCTCCGCTTCAGGTACCGTGTCGACCTTCTTTGAGCGCCTGCGTGCGGCCTTGGCGCCCGAGTACGAGCTGGTGCGCCAGCTCGGAAGCGGCGGCATGGGAACGGTGCACCTGGCCCGCGACGTAGCCCTCATGTGTCCCGTGGCCGTCAAGGTGCTGCGGCCCGAGTTGTGGACGGTCGAGTCCGTCCAGCAGTTCGTCGGCGAAGCTCGCATCCTCGCCAATCTGCGACACCCCAATATCGTTCCGGTCCACAAGGTCGATGAAAGTCAGGGCCTGAACTTCTATGTCATGGACTACCTGGAGGGGGACACCCTCCAGGCTCATCTCGAGAAGCATGGGCGCCTGTCGGTCGACGCCGCGCGTAAACTTGGGCGCGACTTGTTGGCGGCGCTCGGGAAGGCGCATCGGAAAGGCGTGATCCATCGGGATGTGAAGCCGGCGAACGTCTTCCTCGACGAGGAGGGCGCGGTACTGACGGACTTCGGCATCGCCCGGCGCCTCAGCGCTGGAGAGGAGACGGATCCGCAGGTCCTGCAGGGGACCGCGGCGTACATGGCGCCGGAACAGTTCGCCGGCGTCGCGGACGAGCGCACCGACATCTACGCCGCCGGGATGGTGATCTACGAGGCCTTCACGGCCCGTCGCTGGGATAAGGGTGAGCCTGCTGCTGGAGACTGGTCCGGAGTTCCGATCAATCTCGCCCGCGTACTGCGTCGGGCGTTGGAGCTGAGCCCCGGTGACCGCTGGCCCTCTGCGACGGCGTTCCGGCGGGCACTGTGGCATACGCGGGGGTCGAAGTACCAGTGGCGAACGATCTGGCTGTCGGTCGGGGGCGTCACTGTCGGAGCGTTCGTGGCAGCGTTCACGGCGCGGGCGCTGATCAAGGAGACGTGGCCCTTCCACCGAAGCGGCGCATTGCACGTTGTCGTGGCACCGTTCGACGACATGTGCGCCACCGGCGGGCGCGGAGGAGATCGCTTGGCGCGCCAGCTGGTCCGCGACCTGCAGGGCTACGTAGACTTCTCGGTGCGCGGACCCGCCCGCCCGCCGTGGTTTCTCACCCGATCGAGCGTGGTCGTTAACGGCACGGTATGTGTGCGCGGAGACTCGCTTCGCGCCGAGATCGTAGTCGGAACGGGGGCGGGGGAGGCTGACCCCGCGATCAAGGCTCTTGGCGACACGGGCCATTTCGATGCCGTCTCAGACGCGCTAGCGTACGGCATCGTGCGCGAGATCTGGAATCGCGAGAACGCGCTCGATCCGGTGCTCCCGATCAATGCGTTGCCCCGGACTGCAGCCGGACTCGCCGCGTGGCTCGCAGCCGAGCGACTGTTTGCGCAGGCTCGCTGGGGACAGGCTGACTCGGCATATGCCGCGGCGGAAGCGATGGATTCCACGTGCCGCCTGTGCTACTGGCGGCACCACGAGGTGCAGCAATGGCTCGCTCGCGATCCAGACCCCGCCTTGATGGCGCACTACGATCCGTACCTGAGCTCGTTCCCCCCGCGCTATCAGAGCCTGATGCGTGCGGTCAGTTTGCCCTTGCGATCGCGCCTCGACACGCTGCGACAAATCACGCGCGAGTGGCGCGACTTCTTCCCAGCGTGGTTCCAGCTGGCCGACGAACTGTACCATCGTGGCCCGCTGGTCGGTTACGCCCGGGCGGATGCCGTGGAAGCCTTTCAAATGACTGCGCACCTGCGTCCGGCGTTCGGCCCTGTCTTGGAGCACCTCACCTGGGCGCTGACGGCCGAGGGCGACTCCGCCGGCGCGTGGACGGCGTGGTCACACCTGGAGGCGCTGGGGGACCCGAGTGATCCGTTCACGGTGGCATTGCGAGGGTTGCTGCGCTCGGGCTACGCGTCCCGGTTCCTTGACTCGGTCGCGGCGCACGACGTGATCGTCGGTGCCCTCGGCTCACGGAGCATTCAGGAGTTCCCCGGGCTGGCTGCCGGGCCGCGCTACATCGCGACATTCGACGCGCCAACCGGTGCCGTCGAGATGGGTGACCTGTTCGCGGCCTCTCCCGATCGCGTGCTGCAGCGTTCGGGGCTCATCGCCGCTGCAATGGGCCGAGTCTCACTCGGGCAGCTTGACGCCGCGCGTGCCGACCTCAACCGGCTGCGTGATCGGCCGGAGTTGGGCCTCATGGAACCGGAGCTCGATGGAGTACTCCTGTTGTTCGGGTTTGAGGCCGCCCATGACGCGGGGGACTGGCCGCGCATCGCCCAGGCCCTGGCGCGCGAAACGGATTCCCCCTCCACAGCGGCAGGGATCCGCCGCCGGGCCGCTTGGTTGCTCGCGCTCGGGTCCAGAAGATTGGGTGGCGCGGACACTGCGCGGGATCAGAAGCTGCTCGCGGGGGAGCCCATTCCCCGACCTCTCGAGCGCTTAGTTGCGGCGGATGGTTTCGCCCGTCGGGGGCGCTACGGCGATGCGCTGAAGGCCTCGGACGGGCTCCGAGAGCTCGAGGCTCCGGCGCTCTCGGGAGCGATGCCAGTCGATCCGTTCTTCCGAACCGTGCTCCACTTGCTCCGCGCGGAATGGTCGACGGCCTCGGGCCAATCAGGCGACGCCGCACGGGAGCTGTTGTGGTACCAGAACAACGACGTGTCCGGGTTACCCGCGGGCGATCCTCAGGTCGGTGACGTTGACTGGGCGTTCGGGACCCTCGCCCGGTGGCGGCGCGGAGCGCTGCTCGAGCGGGAGGGCCGGCAGGACGAAGCGTGTCACGCCTATCGCGACGTCGCCCGGCTGTGGTCGCGAGGCGACCCGCCTTACCGCGCCCGCGCCGACAGCGCCGTTCGACGACTCTCGACCCTCGGCTGCAAAGGTGCCACATGATCGTGGTGCGCGCCCTCGGCGCAGCAGAGGTGAGCGTGAACGGCGCCGCCGCGCCGGCCAAGCTCCTGTGGAAGAAGAACCTCGCCCTGCTGATGTATCTGGCCCGGTCGCCGAAAGGCGTACGAACGCGCGAGCATCTCACGGGACTGCTGTGGGGCGACAAGCCGGAGGAGAAGGCACGCCACTCCTTGAACGAAGCCGTGCATGTGCTCCGCCTCTGTGCGGGCAACGACGGATTCGAGTCCGACACGGCGCAGGTGCGGATCGCCCCCGGCACCGTCGAGCTCGACACCGACACGTTGGAGCGGCTGGCCGTGGCGGGCGACTACGCCGGTGCGGCCGCGCTGATCAATGGGGCCTTCCTGGAAGGATTCAGCGTTCGGGGTGCCTCGGAGTTCGACGATTGGCTGGCCGCGGAGCGCCAGCACTGGTGCCGCCGCTCCGTGGACGTGCTGGTACGCCGCGCCGAGCAGCTCCTCGCGGCCGGCAACGTGGCGGCAGCGCACGACACGGTGCAGCGCGCCCGGGTGCTGGACTGGCGGCCTGAGACCGCTCTCCGGACGGCGCTGCGGGCGCTCGCGCTTGCCGGAGACCGGGCCGGAGCGCTGGCCCTGTTCAAGGAATTCGCGTCGCGACTGAAG
>DASQAM010000563.1:0-2147 GCA_035635735.1 Gemmatimonadales bacterium
GGCCGTGGCGGTGCTGCTCGCGGCCGCGATGCGGTTCTTCATCAGCTTCACGACGGGACTGCTGGCGTTCTGGACGACGCGCGCCACGGCGATCATGGAGCTGCACGCCAGGGTGTCCCTGTTCCTGGCGGGGCGGATCGCGCCACTCGCCTTGCTGCCTCCGGCCGTCGCCAGTGTCGCGGGAGTGCTGTGGTTCCGCTCCATGCTCGCCTTTCCCGTCGATCTCCTCACCGGCGCGGTGCAGGGCACGGACGCGATCGTGCGTGGGCTCGGGGCACAGGTGGTCTGGCTCAGCGTCTGGATCATGGCGTACCGCATCGCGTGGAATCGCGGCATTCGCAAATACGGAGCAGTGGGCGGATGAAATTCCGCATTCCGCGCTCCGCATTCCGCATTCTCGCCGCCTTCTGGCGACTGAACCTCGTCGAGGAGCTGCAATACCGCGCCGATTTCATCGCGAGCCTGCTCGGCACCGTGTTCGACATGGCGACTGCGCTGCTCACGCTCGCGCTCTTCTTTCACCACACGACGGCGCTGGGCGGGTGGGACTACTGGGAAATCGTCGTGCTGCTCGGCGTATTCAACGCGCTCACCGGGGTCATCGAAGCAGTGCTGCGGCCGGGGATCGGCCAACTGGCTGGCGAGGTTCGCAGCGGTGAGCTGGACCTGGTGCTGGTGAAGCCGGTGGACGCCCAAGGCTTCGTCTCGTTCCGACGGCTCGACATCTGGCGTCTGACGGACGTCGTGCTCGGCCTCGCGCTCGCAGCATATGCGCTCTACCGGATGGGTCACACGCCATCGCCCGCCCAACTTGCGGCGTTTGCCTTGACGCTCGCGGCCGCAGCCGTCGTCGTCTATGCCATCTGGGTCGTTCTGATGAGCCTGGCGTTCTGGTTCGTGTCGGTCGAGAACATCGCCGTCCTGTTCGACGCGGTGTACGAGGGCGCGCGCTATCCCGTCTCGGCGTACCCCGGAGCGTTACGGTTCGTGTTCGTATACCTCATACCAATCGCCTGGACCACCACGATTCCGGCGTCGGCGCTCACCGGCCGGTTGCGGCCGGAGATCGCGCTCGCCGCCGCCCTCGTCGCCGGGTTGGCGTTCGCGCTGGCACGAGCGCTGTGGCGCGCGGCGCTCAAACGGTACGCTGGCGCAAGCGGATAAGGGACGTGCTCTGGCTCAAGCTGCTGCTCGTTCCATCCTTGATGGCCGCCGTGACCCTCGCCGGCCGGCGCTGGGGACCGGCCGTGGCCGGTGTGCTCGTCGGTCTTCCCCTCACGTCCGCGCCCGTGGTGTTCCTGCTGGCGCTCGAGCACGGCACGGCCTTCGCCGCCCAGAGCGCGGTGGGGGTGCTGGTCGGACTGGTGCCTCTGGGTTCTTTCTATCTCGCCTACGGGCTGTTGGCGCAGCGGGCGCGCTGGCCTGCCTGCGTCGCGGCAGGGTGGTGCGCTTACCTCGCCGCCGCGGTAGCACTGCGCGCCGCGGCCCCCTCCCCCCTAACGGCATTCCTCGGTGCCGTAGCGTTCCTGGCGGTGGTGATGGTGCTTCTGCCGCGAGGCGCGCCGGGCGGTCCCGCCGCCCACGCCCCATCCTGGGACATCCCCTTCCGGATGGTCACGGCCACGGCCCTCGTGATTGCCTTGACTGCTTTCGCACATGTACTCGGCCCGCGTCTCAGCGGCTTGCTCGCGCCGTTTCCGGTAACCGGAGCCGTCCTCGCAATTTTCACGCATCGTCTGGAGGGCGATCAGGCCGTCGTTCGCTTGATCCGCGGGATGGGGCTCGCGTCATTCACGTTCGCGGCGTTCTTTCTTGTCCTGGCGGAGCTGCTGGATCGGCGGGGCACCGCGGCCGCGTTCGGTGTGGCGATCGCGGTCGCCGCCATCATGCACGGCGTCCTCCTCACCGGTCCGTCCATACGGCCAACTCGTTCCCGCTGGGATCACTGAAATGGAACCGGCGGCCTCCCGGGAATGGGTAGGTCTTTCGGACGATCTTCCCGCCCCCCTGTTTGATCTTCGCTTCGATCGCTTCGAGCTGGATCGCGTAGATCACCACCAGTGGATTGGCGGGCCGAACGGGCGCGTCCTTCGTGAACCCGCCACTCAGACGGCCATCCTGGAAGCTCGTGTAGTCCGGTCCGTAAT
>DASQAM010000564.1:0-2944 GCA_035635735.1 Gemmatimonadales bacterium
CGGAGCACGCCCTCTTTGTCGGTCGCGTGCAAGGGGACCAGGATACGAGCGGGGGTCAACAATTCGGACAGGCGCACGGTGATCCAAGTGTCCTAAACGATTGAAGATAGTTAAGTTAGGTTTGACATGCAACACATTTCCTGAGCGGCACTTACATGGTCGATTTGCTGAGCCTGGTTCCTGACGCGGCCCGCACGGCGCTCGCCCAATGGCTCGCGGAGCGCGGCGAGCCGGCGTATCGCGCGAGACAGGTTCTCTCCCGACTGTGGGAGCGGCCGGTCGGGTCATGGGAGGAGGCCACGGAACTGCCGGCCGCGCTGCGGCGCGCCCTCACCGAGGCGCTGCCGCTGCGCCGGTTGGCGTTGTCGGCGCGTCAGGTCTCGCAAGACGGCACGGAGAAGTACCTCTGGGATCTGGGGGACGGCGAGGCGGTGGAGTCGGTGCTGATCCCCGAAGGGAAACGGCGCACGCTCTGCATCTCCTCCCAAGTCGGCTGCGCGCTGGGCTGCGTGTTCTGCGCGACAGGGCGGATGGGGTTTCGGCGGAACCTGTCGGTGGCGGAAATCGCGTGTCAGGTGCGCGAGGTGATGCTGCTCGACGCCGCGCTGAAACCGACCAACGTCGTCTTCATGGGCATGGGCGAGCCGCTGCTCAACTGGGACGCGGTGGATCGTGCGCTCACGATTCTCAACCATGCCGATGCACTCGGGATTGGGGCGCGGCACATCACCGTCTCGACCGTCGGCATCTTGCCGAACCTCGCGAAGCTCGCGCAGCGGCCGGAGCAGTTTCGGCTCGCCCTGTCACTGCACGCGCCGACGCCGGAGTTGCGGCACGAGCTGATGCCCATCGAGAAGAAGTACGCGCTGCCGGCGGTCATGGCGGCACTGGCGCGTTTTCGTCGCCGCGTGACTCTGGAGTACGTGCTCATCGCGGGAAAGAACGACGCGCCCGAGCAGGCGGATCAGCTGGCGCAGCTCGCGCAGCCGCTGGGCGCGCTCGTGAACCTGCTGCCGCTCCACCCCGGCGGCGCGCCCGACCTCTCGCCGAGCCCCCGAGCGCAGATGCTCGCGTTCGAGCGGCGGCTGCGGCGACAGGGGGTGGAGGCGGTGCTGCGTCGGAGCCGCGGGCTCGATATCAGCGCCGCTTGCGGGCAGTTACGGGTGGAACTCGAGGCGCGGCGCAAAGTCCGCCCCGAGGAGCACGCTGGCATCGAGTAGCCGGGCGCTGTCGAGCTGCACGACGACCCGACCCAGGCCCAACGCCCGGCGCACCCGTCGACCCACTTCCTCGGTGCCCCGGCGCACCACGATGCGCGTCGAATCGAGTGCCTGCACCGTCTCCGGCGCGTTGCCATAGGTGAGCACGTCGATGCCGGCGCGCCGCAGCATCCGCGTCCCGACCTTGGCGAGCCCCGGCGTGCCGCTCGCGTTCAGGACTTCGACCGTCACGCGTGGTCCGCCCGCACCTCCCCCGGGCACGGGAAGCGCGGCGTTGCCTCCGCGGTCTCCGCGGCATGCCGCGAGTGCCGCGACGCAGGCGATCACTATCCGACGAGCGCGTTCCAGAAGTCCACTGTCTCGCGGAGGAGCGGCCAGCGGCCGTTGATCACCCGTGCGATGCGACGAGCGGCGACCTGCTTCAGGATCGCGTCGCGCTCCGCGGGCACGCGGGCTGCGAGTGAGCGCCGGAGCTCCGGGTCGAATGTTCGCCCCGGCTCGAGATAGTCCGCCAGATAGAGCATCTTGCCGACGTCATGCCACTGGGCAAACCCGAGCGAGTGGTAACGCACCGCGTCGAGCAGTCCTTGATCGGTCTCGCCGTCATGTGCGGCGCGCTCGGCCGCGAGGGGGCCATGGGCAAGCTCGTTGGCCGCGGGTGCGTCGCGCAACGCGTCATGCAGCCAGGCCGCCTTGAGCCAGCGAGTGCGCTCACCCTCGGACGCGTGCATCGCTGTCGCCCACGTCGACAGGAGCGCCGCCACACGCTCGACATGCGCGCGGCGCTCCGGGGTGACGACGGCCCAGGGGGGCAGCGCCATCAGGTTCGTACCGCCGTATCCGCCGCCACGCCTTCCCCCAGCACCACGTTGTCGATGAGGCGCGTGGTCCCGACGCGCGCCGCGATCACTACCACGGTGCGCGCGTCGACGCGGGCGACGGGACGCATCTGTTCGTCCACGAGCGCCAGATACTCCGGGCTGACGCCCGGGGCCGTGAGCGCCTGCATGCCGCGCCGCTGGAGCGCCTGCGGGTCCGCTTCCCCTGAGCGCCAGGCCTGCTCCACAGCGCGGAGCGCGCGCGACAGCGCGAGCGCCGCGCGGCGGTCGTCGCCCTTCAGGTACGTGTTGCGCGACGAGAGCGCCAGCCCGTCGAGCTCGCGTACCGTGGGCGCAACGTCGATCTCCAGCCCGAAGTCCAGGTCCGCCGCCAGGCGTCGCACGAGCATCGCCTGCTGGAAGTCCTTGCGTCCGAACACCGCGAGGTCGGGCTCCACGATGTGGAACAGCTTCGCGACCACCGTGAGGACGCCGGCGAAATGCCCCGGGCGGGCTGCGCCTTCGAGTGTGTCGGCCATGGGCCCCGGGGTCACCCGCACCAACGGCTCCGTGGGATACATCGCCGACGTGTCCGGGACAAAGAGGCAGTCGAGGCCCCGTTCGGTGGCGAGCTCGCGGTCGCGCGCCAGGTCGCGGGGGTACTGCGCCAGATCTTCCGTGGGGCCGAACTGGAGGGGGTTCACGAAAATGCTCAGCACCACGCGATCGGCCCGCTGTTTCGCTCGATCCACGAGCTGCAGGTGGCCCGCGTGCAAGAATCCCATCGTCGGTACGAACCCAATGCGACGGCCCCGGGCGCGCTCGGCGCGCGACCAGGCGCGCATCTCCTTCGGGCTCGTCAGCTCGTGCATGGCGGCGCTATTCCGCCTTCAGCACGATCGAGTC
>DASQAM010000565.1:0-2264 GCA_035635735.1 Gemmatimonadales bacterium
AAGTTGGCGACCGTGCCGGGCACTTCGTCGGCGAACAGCTCCACGTCGATTCTGCCCTTCGAGGTTTCGAAAATGGCCTGTTTGTTCGGCATCATCACTCCAGAGAGAGGTTTTCTTCCACTTGTGCCACGGTCTTCATCCCCACAATCACGACCGATACCGCTTCGTTGTCCAGCACGAACCGGAGCGCCAGTTGCGCCGGCGTCACACCGGCCTGCCCGGCCAGATCCTTGACGCGCTCCGCGACTGCCGTGAGCTGCGCCACATAGGGGCGCGGCATGCGGGCGCGAATGTCACCCTTGTCCCACGTGCTGTCGCGCCCGTACTTCCCAGCGAGCAGGCCGTTGGCGAGCGGCTCGCGCGCGATCACACCCACGTTGGACGCCCGGGCAACGACGAAGAAGCGGTCTTCGGCCTCGCGCCGCACCAGGTTGTACACGATTTGGACCGTATCGGGTCGCGTCACTTCCACGGCGGCGAGTCCCTCTTCGGGGGGGTGGACCGACACGCCGTAGAACCGGATCTTGCCTTCCCGCTTCAGGTCCTCGAGCACCAGGTAGGTGTCCGGGTCGGCGATCAGGCCGAGCGCGGGGTTGTGAAGCTGTAGCAAGTCGATGTAGTCGGTGGCGAGACGTCGCGGCGATTGCTCGACGGCAAATCGCACGTACTCGGTAGAAAAATTGGCATCGTGAGTCACCGGCAGCGGGACGTCCGGCGCGAGCTCGCCGACCGGCCGGCCGACCGCCTCGGCGATCCGGCCCAGGAGGAGGGGGTTCACGGCCCGATTGTAAAAATTGCCGCCGACCTTGGTGGCAACGACCACGCGCTGGCGGATTCCCGCGAGGGCCTCGCCCAGGATCTGCTCCGAGTGCCCGTGCCCGTACACGTCCGCCGTATCGAAGAAGTTGCACCCCAGGTCGTAGGCGCGGCGCACGGCACGCAGCGACTCTGCATCATCGGTAGGGCCGTAGGAGTTGCCGAACCGGTTGCCGCCGATGGCCCACGCACCGAAGCCGATGGGGCTGACCGCGAGACCGGTGCGGCCGAGCACTCGACGCCTCACCGCAAAAGGTCCCCCAGCGCCTCGGGCGTGCTCACGGGCAGCGAGCAGGTCGTGCCGACGCACACGGTTGCGACCGGCTGCTCCGCGGTCTTGCGGACCACCACCTTGCGGGGCCGGTAGGCCTGGAGGGCACGGAGATGCATCTCGCACGCCGGCCCCGGACCTCTGGCACCCGACACCTCGACGCGCGTGACGGGGTTCAGGGCCCAATCGACGGCCCGCACGAGCGTCGCGCCGTACAAGGCGAGTTGCAACGCGGCACCGCCGAACGTCGCGAGCTGGCGATCGAGCAGGCGGCGCCACTCGTTGTCGTCCGTGACCGCCCAGAGCCGGCCCAGGACGAGCGCGGCGACACCGTTCGCCGACGGCGTCGGCGAGTCCTGCACCGGCTTGGCAGGCGTCGCGAGGTAGGCCGCACCGGACCGATCGCGCGCCACGTCGAAAAACCCTCCGTGTGCGTCGTCCCAGTGGGCGCGGCCGCAGTAGCGCATCACGGCGATCGCGCGGGTGAGCCAGGCCTCGTCACCCGTGGCTTCCCAGGCGTCGAGAAACCCCGCCGCCGCGTGGACGTTGTCTTCCAGCAGCCCGCGCGGCTCGGCCCGCCCGATCACGTGGCCCATGCCGTGTCCCTCGTCCCACGCCTCCGCCCAGACCCGCTCGAGCACCTTGAGCGCGAGCGCGTTGCACTCCGGCCGATCGAGCACGGCTCCGGCATGCAGGAACGCCGATGCCATCATGGCATTCCAGTTCACGTACGGCGTGGTGTCGACGTAGGGCGCCGTACGCTTGTCGCGGGCCGCCTTGAGCCTCCCGAGCGCATCCTTGAGGACGGGCCACTCGTCGTCTCCCGCCGGATCGCGCTTCCACCACAAGACGTTCTTGCGCGGGTTGTGGTGCATTTCGCCGACTTCTTCCACATCGAACGTGCGACGTGCGACGTGGAACGCCTTCTCGGGCAACGCCTCCCGCAGCTCATCGAGCGTCCACGTCCAATAGTCACCATCGTCGCCGAACTGCACGTCCGCGTCCTGCGACGTGAAGAAGGCACCCTTGTCCCGGTCTGACAGCACCTCCAGGACCCAGCTCACGATGCCCTGGGCCACTTCCTTGAACAGCGGGGGCCCGAGCGCCGCGTAGCCGTCCAGATAGGCGTGCAGCAGCTCCGAGTTGTCGTAGGCCATCTTCTCGAAGTGCGGCACGA